>JAPPIB010000051.1 GCA_028820695.1 Acidiferrobacterales bacterium
CGCCAGAATCGGGCTGTTGATGCGAAAATAATGCTCTAACGCGATTTCAGGGTTTATACTGTTATGGACTATAAAATCGGTTTGTTTCACCATGACGATCACTTATTGTGATTTCGCGTCTGCGAAAACAGGATTGAATGAGTGCATTGAGCGCTGTTGAAGCAAAGCACCGGTTCTAATGACTCAATTATCAAATGGAATGATAGGGGTATAGGATGAAAAGGTCATTTGCTGCGATCGCAGCGACAGTCATACTGTTTTGCGGGATGCATGGCCAGGCAGGGTCGCTGGGGCCGGTACCGCAGATAATTGCTAAATACGATCGTAGTTTCATTGAGCGGTCTGGCGCACAGACTTTCGGGGAGATGCTTGATACCGGCATCCTTCGTTACTTTTTTACCGGCGGGCGCAATCTGCTCGTCATGGTGAACGGTCAGCCATACGGAACGACCGCCAGCAATCTGGACGCCATCGTGCTTTCAGCTGTTGAGCGAATCGAGGTGATCAGGGCGGAAAGTCTAGGAACGATTGGCGGCTCGGCGGCGGTACGAGGCGCTTTCAACCTTGTCCTTAGAGACGATCTGGAAGGGTTCGATGTTCGGGCCGTCGTTCGCAAACCAAGTCGAGATGGTGGTGAATCCGGGCAAGGGAGCGTAGTATGGGGAGAAAAACTTGATGCGGGTGGGTATATAACCGTCGGTATCGATATCTTTGATCGCAGTGAGATTGAAGGCAGTACGCGCGACCATAGCCGTTCGGAGTGGACTTCAGAAGGGGGTTTTGCAGGATCGAAAAATGTCAGCGTGGGCGGCAACACTGCCTATTTCTTCGATAATGGGTTAAGGTCTAGTCCGGTCGGTGGCTGCGACAAGGCTCACGGTTACACTGGCGAACTCAGCAACCCTCCGGGGATCACTACCGGCGACAAAGGTTGCGGATTCGCCTACGGCAAATTCTGGTGGGACACGCCAAGTTACGAACAAAAAAATGCGATTATAAATCTCAGCAATCCAATTGGAGAGCACACTGAATTTGAGATGTACGCCAATTTCACGCAGGGCAAACGCAAGTTTCGCTACGCCCCATCGGTTGGCACGTTCGTCCTTTACGAAAATATTCCTAAAAAACTGGTTAACAGTATAAATTGCAACTTAGGCGGCAATCTAGGTTGCGACCCAGACGACCCACCGGAATTAGACCAAGGCCCCGTGGACGAAAATACACCCATTGCCCTTTCACATCGATTTACAGGCCACGGCAACCGAGACTGGATAACAGATAGAGACGAATACGACATATCTGCCGGTATCAATCATCGAATCGCCCCCAATATTGCATTTGACGCCAAGTTCAACGTGTATCGCGGCATCAGCGATATAGATGGCAATACCTTCGTATCCATCCCTGACATAGTTGCCGAGGTCACGGATGGACGTTATGACGTGGTCAACCCGCTCTCGACCATGCCGAGCCATCGGGCTGCAGTCAAGGCGAGCAGCCTGCAGGAGGACGAAAGAGCTGTGTCAAAATACCAAGACGCGCGTTTCGCGTTTGACGGTACCATACCGGGAATCGGGGGACGCGACATAGCATGGACAGCGGGTATTCAGTTTTCCAAGGTTGACTCCTCCCTGCAACTGCGGTTCATAAAGGACAACGGCGAGATTATCGACGACGTGACCGAAGTGCTTGGTTCGGGTGGCACGAGTTATGCTGGAAAGCGCAGCACGAAAGTCGCTTTCTCCGAGGCTTCTATTCCTGTTACCGACTCGGTAACTATACGAGCGGCGGCGCGGTTGGACGACTCCACTGACATCGGCAAACGGCGCGCTTGGCGATTTGGAACCGAGTACTACCACAGCGAAGTCGTATCGCTCAGAGCCTCAGTCAGTCGAGGTGACGGTGCGCCCAGCATGTACCATCTTCACAGCACCAAGTTACTGACCCATCCTTATGTCAGTTGTCTCCCGGCAGACGAGCCGCCGGTGCGTAGCTGCAACACCATCAATCCGGTGCAGGTAAAAAGAGAGTTGAAGGGTAATCCCAACCTCAAACCTTCAAGATCCGAGAGGCGTTCGGTCGGTTTTGGGATTATCAAAGGACCGTCCTATTTCATTGCCGACTGGTACCGACTCACCACTTCAAATTTACCCGGGACAAATTATGCAAGTTGGGCAGTGCGTAATTACGACAAATGTGGCGACGGCGTCCCTGAAACTAGGTGTATTGAAGGCCTGAAGGAGGGCAATGTCACCATTAAAGACAGTTTTGCAAATAACACCAAAACAGACATTGTCGGACTCAATACCCGGTTTGGTACAACTGTGGATACTGATTGGGGCTTTGTCGGAATGCGTGGATTCTGGCGATATGTCGCCAGCAGCGAGCGGGAAGTTGCAGGCGTGAAACGAAAGTATCCGCTCCCGCGTAACGCTGTGCGTGTTGTGAGTGCAGTCGGTCGTGGTAATCTCACTGCGTACTGGGCATTGAATTACCGCGACGAGATCGGAAATACATGGGGCGATGGACGATTCAAATCTTGGATCGGCCACGATCTGACGTTTGACTGGAAAAATCCACTCGGGCATGAAGACTTGCGATTGACCGCAGGCATATATAACGTCACTGATGCAAAACTTTCAGTCAACACTGCTAATCCAACTTCGACTGACGGACCGCGCGCTGCCGGCTGGGGTCGCACCTACTTTCTGACTCTCAACATGCGCTTCTGACGTATGGAGGTTTGCTGATCGTTTATTTTGACCTCGCGGGCTGACGCAGCCTGTTTGTGGCGATCGCTACCCATTTCATTGCGGTGGACTGCATAATCTCGCGTCACTGCAGGTTGTGATCTTCACCTGGCTTTACGAAGTGGGCATTTCGGGAAGACAAGCTCATTGAACCTTAGCATGCCAACCAATAACATTAAGCCTATTTTGGTTGCGCTTGTCGTCATGAGGTCTCGAGACACTATGGTGCTGACTGCCGGAATGCCAGCTTGCAAGCTCCGAATTCCGGTCGAATTGAGCAATCTCGTTTCCGTATATACTTTTCCACCCGTAGATGCCGGAAATTAAAATTATTTTAGCTGGCACAACGGGCAATCTCCACCAGACACCAACTTCAAAAGGAGCAAAACCATGATTGAAAGAATTGAGACAGGTCAGCGAATGAGCCAGATTGTCATCCATGGCGATACAGTCTATCTGGCAGGACAGGTTGCACTCGCCGCACCCGGTGCAAGTGTTGCCGACCAGACGAAAGATATATTGGGACGTATTGACAACCTCCTATCTCAGGCGGGAACTGACAAGTCAAAACTGCTTTCGGCAACCATATGGCTTACCGATATCGGTGACTTTGACGAAATGAACTCAATCTGGGACGCTTGGGTCTCGCCAGGCAATGCGCCAGCCAGGGCCTGTGTCGAATCTGCATTGGCAGCACCACAATTCAATGTGGAAATCGGTATCGTAGCGGCAAAATAATTGAGGTACCCAGTCGGTCTGATCATTTGAGGAAACTTGAGTTATGCGGATTGTGATCCTGGGTGCCGGTGTTATCGGCATCACAACCGCCTACGAACTGTCACGTAACCAAGATTTTCAGATCACGGTTGTCGACTCAAGTCCTGAACCTGCTTCAGAAGCCAGCGGCGTCAATGCCGCGATGATCGCACCTGGACACGCTTTTGCCTGGGCGTCTCCCAAAGTACCCGCGATTCTGCTCAAGTCGATCTTCCGAAACGATCAGGCGTTTCGACTCAGATTTCGATTCGATATGCAATTCTGGCGATGGACTGCACTGTTTCTCAAACAATGCAACAATGCGGACGCAATTCGAAACACAATTCAGAAACATAATCTTTGTGTTTACTCACAGAAGAGACTGGGAACTATCAACCGTGAGAACGATATCGATTATGAGAGGATTGCAAAAGGGCTGTTGTATGTTTATCGACGCGATGCCTCCTTTCGTGCCGGCGTGGAGCATTCCAAAATTCTTCAAGACAACGGCCAGCAGCTGGAGGTTTTGGGCACCGATGAAGTCATTGACCTGGAACCCGCATTCGAACACGCCTGTAACCGAATTGCCGGCGCGATCTACAGTCCGACCTGTGAAACCGGAAATTCCCAGATATTCTGCCGGAAACTGGCGCGCATATGTGAGTTGAAAGGTGTTGAATTTCTCTTTGATACAAAGGTAAAGTCGATTATCACCGAGTCGAAGCGGGCGCAAAGTGTGATGACGTCAAATGGCGAGATTGAAGCCGACCTTTTCGTTGTCTGTCTTGGTGCGTACACACCGACAGTTCTGAAGCCGATTGGAATCAACCTGCCGATCTACCCGGTGAAAGGCTACTCACTGACCTTGCCGGCGAATCAGCAACAAACCAACCTGTCAATCGGAACAGTCGACGAGGACAATCTGGTCGCTTGTTCTCCGATCGGCCAATCGGTCAGGGCGACAGCAACAGCGGAGTTTGCCGGCTACGATCTCACACACAAACCCAAAGACTTCGCACCGATGATGAATGCCGTACAGGAACTGCTTCCTCATGCGGCAATCTATGACAAGCCCATCTTTCGTACCTGTTTCCGACCAATGACACCGCAGGGTACGCCATATATCGGTTATGCAAAGTTCCCCAACCTGTTCGTCAATTCAGGTCAGGGGCATATGGGTTGGACTATGTCATGCGGTTCCGCCAAGATTGCCGCTGATCTGATCATGGGAGAGAAACCGGAAATCGACGCTGAAGTTTTTCGTCCGAATCGTAGTGTGCCTTGACCAAGCATCAATAGATGACATAGTCTGGGACATCAGGTAGAATTTAGGTAACAGCGTACAAACACACAAGCAGGACAAAAAGATGGAAGCAGCATTGAAGATCAATCAGACATCAAGGATCATTCGCAACCATATTCCATTTGAACTCGACGGTGGAATTGCTGAACGAGCGGCGATCGGTGTCATAGTGCTGGGTACCGACCAGACGATTGAGCACGAATTTCGAGAGTTTCTCGACATCGATGGTGTCGCTTTCTACGAAAGTCGAATTCGTAATTCAGCCACAATCACACCTGAAACGCTGGCTGACATGGAACACCGTATACCCGAGTGTACGGAAGTGATTCTGAAAGATGTGCCGCTGGATGTAATCGCCTATGGGTGCACTTCGGCTTCGATGGTGATCGGAGAAGAGCGCGTGTTCGAGCGAATTCGGGAAAAACGCCCGGATGTCAGATGTACCACACCAATCACTGCCGCCTTTGCCGCGTTTTCGGCACTGAATGCGAAAAATCTTGCTGTACTGACACCTTATCGAGAAGACGTGAATGACGCGGTTGCCGCCTACATTGAAGACAATGGTTTCAATGTGGTGGCATTCGGCTCCTTCAATGAAGAGGATGACAACAAGACCGCAAGAATCTCGACAGACTCAATCCGTGATGCGGCCATCGAACTCGGACAGATCGATGACGTGGACCTGGTTTTTGTGTCCTGCACCAACCTACGGATAGCACCCGTAGTCAACGCGATTGAGCAGGCGATTGGAAAACCTGCAACGTCAAGCAATCACGCCATGGCATGGCATTGCCTGAGACTTGCCGGGGTTCACGACAGGCTGCCGCAGTTCGGTCGCCTTTATAACGTCTGAATATTTCTCATTCGGGATGAGATGAAGTCTCGTCCGGCGCAATTGTCTCGATCGACGACGGCTGGGTAACGAAAATATCGCGTGCCAGACCGACTATCCTGGAATCGGGGGGCACGACAATCTCCGTATTTTTATCAGGATAGTCGAAACTGGAAAGGAAATGCCTCATACAGTTAAGCCTTGCCCTTCTCTTGTCATCTGATCGGACTACCGTCCACGGTGCATCCCTGGTATCGGTATAAAAGAACATTGTCTCTTTCGCTTCTGTGTATTCCGCCCACAGGTTAAGGGAATCGTTGTCAATCGGACTTAGTTTCCAGCGTTTCAGCGGACTGTTCCTGCGTGCATCAAATCGACGGCGCTGCTCTTCCCGACTCACCGAAAACCAGTATTTGAAAAGATGAATGCCACTATCGACTAGCATTCTTTCCAGTGCCGGCGCCTGTCGCATAAACTCCAGGTATTCAAGTCGGCTGCAGAAATTCATCACCCGTTCGACTCCGGCTCTGTTGTACCAGGACCGATCAAACATCACCATCTCACCGGCGGTTGGCAGATGGCGGATATATCTTTGGAAGAACCACTGACCACGTTCTTTCTCACCGGGCTTGGGTAAAGCCACAACTCTGGCAATTCGTGGATTGAGGTGTTCCATGAATCGCTTAATTGTTCCGCCCTTGCCGGCAGCATCCCGTCCCTCAAACAGAATGACAATCTTCTTCTTGTCGTTCTTGATCCAGTTCTGAGCCTTGACGAGTTCAACCTGCAATTCGGATTTTACGTCCTCATACTCCCTTCGAGTCAGTTTCTGCTCATAAGGATACGGCTCTACATCAAAAGAACTTTTCGGGGCAATCGTGTTTTCTACCAATTTCATTTCTTGAGACCAGTCCAATACTCGCGAATTCAAGTCAAATCACAGCTCACAGTCAGTCTTACAGATAAAGTCCATGCTGGGATGAGAACTCGGACTTCCATACTTATACCAAATTTTTGGCATTAAATCAAAAGGCTATAACGCTTTTTCAAATCATTTGCGACTTCAGGTTGAACGCGTCATTGCTCAGCATTCCTCTAACAGTGCCTGACGGTCAATTTTTCCGGTACCGGTTTTCGGCAGTTCTTTTCGATATTCGACTACGCGTGGATACTTGAATGGCATCAGATGATTACGAACGTGGTCCTGCAGTAACCTTGTCTGGTCATCGTCAGCGCAAACTCCGTCCTTCAGGCAGATGACAGCTCGCAGGGTCATGCGTTTATCCGACAATTCCTGTGCCATGACTGCTGATTCGTGCACATCTGGATGGTCATTCAGGCAACGCTCAACCTCCAGTGGCCATACCCACTGCCCCGAAATCTTGACCAGGTCGTCGGCCCGACCCTGAAAGTAGTAATAACCATCCCTTTGCAGAAAGCGATCGCCTGTATAGATCCACTCACCTCGAACTGTCTCAGCCGTCTTTTCGGGCTGACGCCAATACCCGGGAGTGGACGAATGACCGCGCACCAGCATGATCCCCTCCTCTCCTGCTCCCACGTTATCGCCTTCTGGCGACACCAGTCTGATCTCGTAACCTGCAACTCTGGCGCCGGCTGCACCGGTTCTGTGATCGTCATGTCGATTGGAAAGATAGATGTGCAGCAATTCTGTCGAGCCCAATCCTTCCGTAATTCCATGTCCTGTCAACTCTTGCCAAGTGTTGTAGATTTCTTCAGAAAGCGTTTCCGCTGCGGATATCGACTGCCGAATTGAAGTGAGATTCCTGGAGCCGATTGATTCATCCCGGCATAACAGATTGTAGAGAGTGGGCAGACCGAAGAACACAGTCGGCCGAAACTTTTCGATCGTGTCCAGGACCGCGTCGGATCTTGGCCTGCCGGATGCCAACAAGGCTGTTGCACCGACTGAAAAGGGAAATGTCAGGGAATTTCCAAACCCATAGGCGAAGAAAATCTTCGGAACTGAGAAGCAAATGTCGTCATGTGACAGCTTCAACACATTCAATCCGAACGACTGGTGGGTATACGCCATATCGTGGTGCAGGTGGACAATGCCTTTGGGCTGGCCCGTGGTGCCAGACGAATACATCCAAAAGGCCATCTCGTCAGGTTCGGTATCGGCACAGTTCAACCGTGTCGGCTGGTCTTTCAAAAACTCTTTCAGCCCTGCACTGCCATCGCCGTACTCATCAACCGCAATGATCTTTTCAACACACGTGCCGTCCAGCGTCTGCTTGGTGAATTGGTCGGACAACGACGCCTCGGTGACGACGAGTCTGGCCTCACTGTCCCTCAGATAGTAGTTCAGTACATCGGGTTTGGTTTGCGTATTGAGCAGTACCGGCACAAAACCGGCACGGACTGCGCCGAAAAATACAGCTGGATAGACGGGTGTGTCGTCCAACAGGCACGCAATTCGATCCTGTCGCACAAGTCCCGCCGCCTTGAATGCATTTCCCCACATCGAAGCTACGGCGGTCAGTTCGCGATAAGTCAGATTGCTGCTGGAACTGATTACTGCAAGTTTGTCGGGATTTCGCTCCAGATTGTCCCATAGAATCGATGAACAGTTTGCATGCTCTGACCGAACGAAGCCAATCTCCCGAGTACCAGGCACATCATCCGCGACCGGATCGCTCATTTTGATTTCAAATGGTCTGTTCAAATCGTATCCGTCTGTGATGCAACATATTGCCAAGAAACTGCTTTTCGAGAAAATGTTCAAACCAGTCACGGCCAACGCCGCAGGTCAACACTCACCCCATAGTATTGCAACTTGGATTTAAATCGAGGTTACGAATTGAAATTTCGAATTTCAAAGACTATTGATAAAGGAATTGACACTTCCTTCAGGGTCTGTGACATCAAAGAGGAAGCAAAGCAAACTCATGTCTCCTACCATAAACTCGAACCGGCGTGACTGTTCATACTGGTCAGATTTTGGATAAATCAATGCTACGGTCTTGCAATCGTAGTTCTTGCCGTAGGCGAACAACTGATACATATCAGATTGCGAAATACCATATTTCAAGTCGTTGGTTTGACCAACACGTTTCCATTTTGCGTCCAATATGAACCGAACAGAGTTTCCCTGTTTTAAAGAAATATCTGGCTTCATGTAAAAACCTTCATCACCGTCTTTTGACGCGAGAGGCTTGCGCGGACCTTGTGAATGAACATCATATTTGTTCTGATATCGCCTGAAACTGTGAATGACAAAATCCTCGAAAACTTCCTCCATCGGAAATAGCAAGGATACGTTCTCGTGACTGCCTGCAAATGTAGCTAAACGTTCGTCAAACAAGAACAAAATTATCCAATTCATCACTCCTTTGTAGTGTTGCATGGTACGGTCTACATGATGACTATTCCAGTCAGCATGTATATTGGTTGAGGCAGGAATATCAGAAAATGGATTTGTGACTTGCTGCAGCAATTGGCGATTATCTGAATCTGTCACTTGACTTCTAAGCAGTTTGAGAGTTTTGTGTATCAACCGATTGGCCGGTCGGTTTTCGCTGAATTCGTCATGTCTAACGTAAAAATTCGATTGATCGATCAGGTTTTCTCGAATTTGTCCTGTAAAATCCAATCGACCGCGTAGATAGGGTAAGTTTTCTTCAACTTCGATATATCGTCTGGCAAGGCCGCTACGAATCAAATCACGAACATTGGACAAGAACAGGAATATGAAAGCTTCCAGCAATGGAAAGTTGCGCAGCGTCCGAATCTGGCTACTTGACAGCTCTTGAAACCCTTTGCGCCGCCAGTGTCGCAACATTGACAAGAATATTTCCCGAGTTTTTTTGTCGGCCTTATCTGAATCGCTCGAAAAGTCGATTTTCGGAAGAATTTCAATGACCCTACGGCTTTTCGTGGTAAAAATCCCAACATAATTTTGCGCAACAAGATTACCGTTCGAAAACGAAAACACTCGGCTGTCCTGGTTTCTTAAATCGGCAATGTCGTCTTGGCTAAATTCCGAAGACATTGCCAGGCGGTCATACTCTCTGAGGATTATGGGATCAGCCATTGTCTATCGGACTTGCGTCATTCGTATTTTCATAAATTTGTTTGTACTGCTCAGCATTCTTCCATGCTTGTTCGTTCACGCCCAAACGTTCAAAATATTTTTCTTCTCCTGTAAGAAAGGAGTCAAGATTATTGTCGACGAGAGACAGTCCCTTAACCTTAACGAACGAATTATTACCTAGAATCGCTCTGATTTTTTCCCAGTCGTCATAGAAGTATTCTTGTAACAAGGGCAATATTCGATTTTGAAATCTATCAGCCAGACCGTCAATATCTTTTACGCCAAAAAAATAGGTATGACCAATTTGCCGTTCACGATCCAATAGCATAAAAATTCGTCGATTCATGCTCCTCAGCAACTCCTGACAATTCACTCCTTCAATGCTCGTTGGGATTTCAGAGTGAGATGGATTGGGCATCATTTCCTTAAATGAAAATCTTCTACGAAGGGCGGTGTCAAGAATTTGTATCGACCGATCAGCAGTATTCATCGTGCCGATGATATAGAGATTAGATGGCACACCAAATGGTTTTTGTGAATAGGGTAAGATCGCTATCTGTTGGTCTGACTCCTCCAACCTCTTAGAACCTTCAATCAAAGTAATTAATTCGCCGAAAATTTTGGCAATGTTTCCTCAATTGATTTCGTCAATAATGAGTACGTAATTCTTCTCCTTCTCGGCAATCGCAACTTCTGCAATGTTTTTGAATATACCGTCACGTATCTCATAACCGACTTGATCACCAAAAACGTTTGGACGTATTCCTTCGACAAAGTCTTCGTAAGCGTAGTTTTGATGGAACGTTGTAAAGGCGATTTGACCGGATTTTTCTTTTGGGTCGAATAGTAGGTCCTTGAATCTGGTGCGATCGTCGTCCGTAACCTCATCTGTTTTTTTCTTATCGACGATTGCCAAGGCATAGTTGATAGAGTGCCATGTCTTGCCTGTCCCTGGTGGTCCATAGAGAATCTGATTGCTGGGGAAGTGGGGATTCAAAATAACTACAGGCTTCAAAATAACTACAGGCGGAGGGCATATGCTTGCTAAATGTTCTAACGTTTGACGGTATTGTTCTACCGATTTAATTTCGTTTAGGCCCTCCAGCTGGGAAAAACCCTGTTTAAATTCGAAACGTTGATCCAAATTAGCGTGAAATTTATTTACCCAAATCACGTCGATTTTCCGGTTTTTATCCCAACCTCTTTCTTCTATGTATTCGTTATTAGAAATGACCCCAATACCATGTAAATCTGATTTTCTACTTCCGGCAATTACTATGCTGCCATTGCTCGCATTCTGGAGTTGAGGATAATCGTGTTCCGTAAATACACAGTTATCTTCAGAAAAAGTCTCCCAACGATCAATACCATCGTGCTGTTTATTGGTAGTAATCTGAAAATGTTTCCGTAAATTTTTTCTAAATTCATCATCTTTCAGCGTGTATGCCAATAAACCGATTTCGTACAGTTCGCAGCCAGGAAAAATGCTTCGAATCAATTTCAAGTTTTCTTTGTACACTTCCAGTGTGAAATATTGTGCGTTGTCTGTGTTGGGTACCCTTTCGAAGGTTTCGAGTTTCAGTGATAACAACGCTTTATCCATCGACAAAAAATCAGTAGCATTTATCAAAGTAAGGACTTGGGTAAGTTTGGTTACTCCAATGCCGGCAACAATTAATGCCTCTGAAAAATCCGTCGAATTAATATTGCTGAAGCCGTTCACAGCACATTTCAGCAACGTCCACAGCACATCTGGATTGCGAGGCTGCTTATCATGCCAAAAATTAAGATTTTTAGGTGTGGGCGTTGGGAAAACTAGTTTGTGACGTACGAAAAAATCCAATTTGTCTGCTTCTACCGATTCTCTTAACCCAAAGACTTCACTTATGCTGTCAAGAATTTTCTCCCTACTTGTTTCTCTATTCTTGCTCGCAACCCTATAAATAAAACTAAGGGGGTCAAAATATTCTTTGTGCTCCTCAACGATATTGACTGTTTTCCCTCCGTCATTCCATTCAACACGTTTCACTAAATCTATAAATTCCTTACGGTCGCCATCTTCAATTTCCGCAATTCGCTTTGATAATGCCTTGAACCAAGGAACCCAATAATATGTTTCTTTCACGGTAATCTTTCTCCTACTGCTAATCGATGGAATTGTCAGGGTCAATGCTGTGCATCGACGCTTACCTCCAGTAAATTGGAACAATATACCTTGGTTTCAATGAGTTGAGTTTATGTTTGTTTCAGATCTGATATCTCGAATGATCCTGATGCAAGACATTCATCCTGACTCGAAGTATTTCATGAATTCAGGCGCAATGGTACGCAACCGCTCTTTGCTCATGCGACCGGAACGCATCAGATAGTCCAGCGCAAACTGTTTGGGCGGCAGCGACATATTCTCACCAAATCGATCATACCAATGCGCCGAAGCGTCAGCCGCCATGACTATTTTCCTTACTATCGCCCGCCGACTTCGGTCGTACGCTGCCAAAGCACTCTCAATCGTCTCATTTGAATCAAGCATCCGGCCAAGTGCGATCGCATCTTCCATAGCGAGACGGGTCCCAGAACCGATTGAAAAGTGCGCCGTATGAGCGGCGTCTCCGATCAGGACACGATTGGATGAATACCAATTGTCACACCAAAGTTTGGGAAACCGACGCCAGACAGAATTGTTGGTCACCAACGAAGCGCCTCCAAGAACGTGTGCGAAAAGCCCGGAACAGATCCGAGCACTCTCAGCTTCACCAATCCTGTCAAATCCGAAAGACTCATAGGTGTGCGCACCACATTCGACAATGAAAGTGCTCTTGGACTCTTCGTACCGGTAGTGATGGGCGTTCAATGGACCATGTTCGCTCTCGATAAACGTCTGGGTCAACGTCTCGAAGCGCACTTCAGTTCCAAACCAGGCAAAGTAGTTGCCTGCATATTTGATCTGCGGTCGATAGACTTCATGATCCGCTTGTCTGATCATCGAATTCAGGCCGTCCGCGCCTATGATCAGGTCACCATCAAGTTCGTCCGGTGACTTGACCGCCCTGCCGTAACGAATCTCGGCACCCAATGCCAATGCATGTGCGCTCAGGATTTCAAGCAGCCGCAACCTGCCAATCGACGTGAACCCCATTCCATCAAGCGTTATTCGCTGCTGAGGCAAGTTGAGCGTCAAGTTCTGCCAGTTCTCCATTTCAGGAACAATCAGACTATGGACCTCAGGGTCGCCATTTTTCATGAAGTCCAATGCCCTGTCCGAAAATACAACCCCAAATCCGAAGGTTGCCCCTTCCTGATTCCGCTCTGTCACACGCACCGCCCGCTGTGGAAAAGCTCTGCGAAGAACAATTGCCGAATAGAGTCCTGCCGGTCCGGCTCCCACAATATCGACACTGCGAAGATCGACCGTCATTGCCCGGGAATATCAGTATTGGCTGATTGCGAGTATCAAAAGGTGGTGAATCAGGTTGTCGAATGGTTCGATCAATCGATTATCGGAGCGCAAGCGCTGGCGTCGCGCTGTCACCTCAGTCACTCCCCTTTCCAATTCGCATCACGCTTTTCGGCAAACGACTTTGGCCCCTCTGCGGCATCCTCCGACGCCATCATTTTCTGATAACCTTCAAATTCACCTTCATGCAGCATCCGGTAGCACTCCTCAATACCAACGTCCTCGGTTTTACGAAGTATCTCCTTAACGGCCGCAACCACCAGCGGCGCACCTTCGGCAATGACGGTCGCAAGCTCACGCGCAGATTGCATCAGCTGATCCTGAGGGACAACCCGATTGACGAGACCCCACTTCATTGCCTCTGCCGCAGACATCCGTCTTCCCGTCAATAGCATTTCCACCGCGATCGCACGTGGAATCTGTCTGGGCAAGCGGAATGAGGCAGCGTCCGCCACAACACCGACCTTGATTTCAGGAAGAAAGAACTCGGCGTGCTCCGCCGCTACAATCATGTCCGACGACAATGCAATCTCAAAACCACCACCCACCGCGTAACCATTGACAGCACTGATCACAGGCTTGTCAAGATCGTGCAGTTCTGTTATTCCGGCAAACCCACCGGGACCATAGTCATCATCAAACCCCGCATTGCCCGCTGCGACTTCCTTAAGGTCCCAACCGGCCGAAAAGAACTTCTCTCCAGCACCCGTGATGATCGCAACTCTCAATTCCGGGTCATCTCGGAAACCAACCAGAATCTCACCCATTGTGCGACTGGTTTCAAGATCAATCGCATTCGCCTTGGGCCGATTGATCGTAACCTCCAAGATTGGACCATTCTTTATGGTCAATACTCTCTCACTCATTCCCAAACCAACTCCTCATTACAAAACCAAAGACCAATCAAGTCTTGGATAATACCAGTGCGAATGATTGCACCATGCTCTCATAAATTCTGTCCAACTCACTCAAATCTTCGAATCACGGCATCGACTACGATCGCTTCCTGATTCCTGCTGTACACAAACAACGGATTGATTTCAAGCTCACTTATTCGATTGGCATCATCAGTGACAAGATCAGCTATCCGTACCAACGTCGCTACAGTCTTGTCGAGATTGAGACATTCATCTCGAAATTCCGAAAACAGGCCTCCTATCTTCAGTTGAGTTAACGCCTGCCTGATATCTTCGGGTTGTACCGGGAAAAATAATATCGCCATGTCGCCAATGAGTTCTGTCAGTTTCCCTCCCTGGCCGATGATCATGATTCGGCCAAAGTGTTCGTCATTGCGTATACCCACCAGAAGTTCCAATGCAGGCTGGGAAGCCATCTCCTCAATAAGAATCTGCCTGCTGACACGAGACAGTGATACCACCGCATCATTCAGACTCTCGTCAGATTGGATGTTTACGATCACACCATCGACTTCTGTCTTGTGCACGATTTGTGAAGAACATACCTTGGCAACAACCGGGTAGGAAAGGCTGCGGGTAACACAAATGGCTTCACTGAAGTCGGATGCAAGCTGGCCCCTCACTGTCCTTACCCCGAAATTCTGCAAAAGCTGTTTGGCCTCATGCTCATTGAGCAGGACTGAGTGGCCATGGTTGGCGCGCGTCAGCGGCCTCAGTGACCGCAGTCTTTCCCGAACCGATGCGAATCCGGCGCAATCCGATATCACCTGCATGCATTCGTACATGCCAAGCATCGGTGCGATGCCGTTTTCAATCAGCTTTTGCTGGACATTCTCGGAAAAATTCTCGTGCAGTGTTGCAACTACTGCGACACGGGCATTGGTCTGTCGCTTGGCATCGATGATCGCCTCGACTGCGAAGTCCCACTCGGTAGTATCGCATATGCCTGGTGCGGGATAGTCGAACACCTTGATGTTCGTGGCCTGACCACCCTCAAACACAGCCTGGAAACATGCTTTCTGCGCACTTTGACGTCCCCAGATGTAGGTGTGGTAATCCAGTGGATTCGAAATGACTACCCGATCGCCCAGCACATCATTCAACCGGCTTTCCTGGGCCGACGTGAACTCGGGAAATTCCAACCCGAAAGACTCAGCGATATCAGCCACCAACGCGGCCTCACCTCCTGAACAGCTGATCGATGAAATTGTACGTTCGGCAACAGGCTCGAGAACCGACAGGAATTTCAGGGTTTCCAGAAACTGCGGAATGCTATGTACCTGAATCATTCCGAATTTCTCATAATAGGCACTGCTGAGCACTCGGTCGCCGGACATCGAATGAGAATGCGTCATTGTGACGCTGGACCCGACTTCCGAAAAGCCTGCCTGCAAGACTACAATCGGAATATTGTGTTCGAGCGCGCCGATCGCGGCTTCAGACAAAGCCTCGGCATCCGGAATCTTCTCAAGATACAGCCCAATGGCTGTGACATCCGGATTGTCCAGCATGATGTTGATGTAGTCATGTGTCTTCAGACCCGCCATATTTCCGGTCGAGATGAGAAAGGCGATCGGCACCCCTCGTCGCTGCATCGTAAGATTGATGGAAATATTACCGCTCTGGCTGATGATCGCGACTCCTTTCTCGCACTTTCTTCCGCCCTGCTCGTCCGGCCAAAGAGCAACTCCATCCTGAAAGTTGAGCAGCCCGTAACAATTGGGCCCAATCAACGGCATCGTTTCTGAAACCGCTTCCAGTCGTTTCTGCAGTAACTCTCCATCCTTGCCGACTTCCGCGAACCCCGAGGCATAGCACACCACACCACCTGTACCAATCGACGAAAGATATTCGGCTGCTTCCACTGTTGCGTCTTTGGGTACTGCGATAAATGCCGCGTCGGGAGTTTGCGGCAGATCGCACAGTGAACGAAAGCATTCCCGCGACTCAATTTGTTCCCGATTCGGATTGACGGGCCAGATTTCGCCACTGTATCCAAGCCGGTCGCACTGAATGATGGCACGGCGAACCTGCTCACCACCGATCATGGCAATATTTCCAGGGTGAAGCAATCGCCGAATTCTTGTTTTGAATGGACTGCTCAAGACGGTCCGACGGGATCGGCTTTGAATTGGGTGTTGCCAGCGGCAAACTCGTATCGGTTCAGGACTTCCAGAATCTCAATCAGGCAATTGTCACGTAGCTGTTCCAATTCCCGAATCGATCGGCCTGCGGCCTGGGTCTGCGTTCCGGATACCATTCGGTCAATGAGGTCATCGGTCAGTTCAGGGGCTTCCATGTGTGTCCACGGCAACTTCAAGGCAGGGCCGAACTGATGGAGCATGTGCCTCATTCCCTGATCTCCACCTGCCAGATGAAATGTAAGACAAACGCCCATAATCGCCCATCGCAAACCGGGTCCATAGACGATCGCATCATCGATATCCTTTGTTGACGCAACCCCATCGGCAATCATATGCAATGCCTCACGCCAAACCGCTTCCTGAATCCGATCTGAAACATATCCCTCTATTTCCTTTCGAACCATCAGTGGATACATGCCGATTGAGCGATAGAAATCCGCTGCCTCATTTGCGAAATGCTCCGATGTATGCTCACCTGTGACAATTTCCACAAGCGGCAGGATGTATACAGGATTGAAGGGATGCCCGATCAGGATCCTGTCAGGATGCGAAACCTGTGCCTGAATTTCAGAAGGCAGCAATCCCGATGAACTGGAGGCGATTATGACTTGTGGCGGCGCGACTGAATCCATTTGCTGGTGCAACTGTTTTTTCAGCTCGAGGTTTTCCGGCGCGCTTTCCTGAATGAAATCACAGGTTGCTGCGACTTCCTCCAGGTCATCGCAAAAACTGACTGAGCCAGACCGTTCCCGACCAAACCCGAGTTTCTCAAGTGCGACCCAGGCATTGTCAACATGAGCCTTTGCCATCTGTTCTCCGTCTGGACTCGGATCGTAGACCAATACGTCAATGTTTCTCGCACTGCAGCGGGATATCCAACCCGACCCGATCAGCCCCGCACCGACAACGCCTATTTGGCTTATCGGTTTCATTTCAGCTGATCCCGTGCAGTTTGTTGTGTTCGCCCAGTGCAGGCACAACTTTTTCTATCGAGGCGCTATCCATAAGGCACTCGGCAAATGGCATCGGCAAGGCATTGATGATGTCACCCTCATCGGTCCGAATCTTTCGGTCAAAGACTCCGCGAGCGATGTAATGCGCATCGCCGACCGCTTCCTCGAGCGTACTCGCGATGACCGCGCAGGCATCCTTATCGACAAACGTCTCCTTCCAGCAAGCAGAACTCTTGCTCTGGATGATTCCCTGTATTGCCGCTACAACATCTTGAGGTTTTGCAGTTTCATCAATGGAATCCCGATCGAAACCGATCGCAGTACAAAACACATCCCAGAATCGGTCCTCAAGAGCCGCCACGGCCAGGTAGCGTCCATCAGCTGTTGCATAGACCTGATAGCGCGGTGAGCCGCCGGTCAGGAGCTGATTACCGTATCGCGGCCAGTCACCCGTCCCCCATCCCAATCCCAGACACCAGAACATCAAGGGAAACAGACAGTCTGTCATCGATACATCAATGTAGCACCCGCGTCCCGTACGGACTCGCCGATGAAGAGCCAGAAGAATATTCATGACGGCCGGATATGAACCCGCTGCCAGATCGGCCGCGAGCAGTTGCGGAATAGACGGCTTGCCGGAACTGGTATCCCCGATCGCGAGCATCCCGGTATCTGCGACATAATTGAGATCGTGGGCAGCAACCGAAGCCTTGGGTCCGGTCTGGCCAAATCCGGTGATGGAGCAATAGATCAATCGTGAATTGATCGCTGAAAGATCGTCATATCCCAAACCCAGTCTCGACATCACACCAGGTCTGAATTGCTCAAGCACTACATCACATTCTTTTATCAATGACTTGATTTCATTGATAGATACGTTATCTTTCAAGTCTGCAGCAATACTTTTTTTGCCTGCGTTCAGCAGCGCGAAAGTCACGCCGTTGTCTCCGAATGCATCCTTGTAGATACGCATTTCATCACCGATGCCGGAACGTTCCACCTTGATGACTTCAGCACCGGCGTTGGACAACATCAGGGATGCGAGCGGTCCGGGCGCAAGCGTCGTAAAGTCTATGACAGTCAGATCATCAAGCGGTCCTTTGGCTGCGTCTTGCATTGCTGGAACGGTCAATTGTTTTTCAACTTGCGCAATGTGTCCGCATCCTGTCCGAACAAGATTTTCTTTTCTTCCTCTGTCATCTTCTGGGGACTCGGGTTCACCTGCTTGGCCACGTCATATGCACGAACTGTTGCGGGGCGACTTCTTATTTGCTCAAACCACCGGCTGAGATTCTCAAACTCCGAAAGATGCTGTCGTTGTCGCTCGTGAGGGACAATCCATGGGTAACATGCCATGTCGACAATCGTATATTCCCGCCCGCAGATGAATTCGCTGTCCGCCAGCTGGTCGTCCAAAATTGCATACAGCCGCGACACCTCTCCGACATAGCGTTTGATCGCATATGGATTCTCTTCTTCAAGATAGACCACGAAGTGATGGTTCTGACCGGCCATCGGACCCAGATTCGCCATCTGCCAGAAAAGCCACTTCAGAACGCTGGCTCGTCCGCTGACCCCGGAAGGAATGAAAACGCCGTGCTTTTCTGCAAGATATAGAAGCATGGCGCCTGATTCGAACAGTGACACCTTTTCACTGCCATCTGCGGGCTGGTTGTCAACCATTGCCGGAATTCGGTTGTTTGGAGAGATTTGCAGAAAGTCGGCAGTGAATTGCTCACCTTTGCCGATATTGACAGGAATGATTTCGTAGTCGACACCCGCTTCTTCAAAGAACATGGTAACCTTATGCCCATTGGGCGTGGTCCAATAATACAAATCGTACATGGTTGATTCCCCTTCGCTAGAGTGTGGTCGATCGTCGACCTGTCATACGGCGCGCATTCAAGCGGCCATTCGCAATCCCAAAATCTCTCTGGCTTCTGTCACTGTCGCCGGACGCCGACCAAACTCGCCGGCAACATCAACAATCTTCGTAACCAGTTCGGCGTTGCTCGCAGCCAGTCGGTCCCGATCATAGCGGATGTTGTCTTCCAGACCGGTTCGACAGTGCCCGCCAAGTTCCAGGCACCATTGGTTCACCGTATACTGATGTCGGGCGACTCCGGCAGCTGTCCAGGTTGCGCCCGGCAAGACATCATTCAACTCGGAAATCAGGAACTCAAGCAAACTTCGACGTGCCGGCAACGCATTCGGTATGCCAAGTACAAACTGCACATGTGCAGGTGCCGCAAGGAGATCTCGCCGGACCAGTGAAGCCGCGTTATACAGCATTGCGACATCGAAAATCTCAATCTCCGGTTTGATGTCATACTGCAGCATCGTTGACGCCAACTCATCAACGAATGAAGGTGGGTTCTCATAGATTGACGTCGGGAAATTGACTGAGCCCGTTGCGAGCGAGGCCATATCGGGCCGAAGCCTCAGCATGGCGCCTCGCTGGCTGAGTTCCCTGCCGCGACCGCCTGTAGAGAATTGGATGACCATGCCGGGGCAGTATTTCGTCACACCTTCCTGAATTTCGGCAAATTTCTCCGGATCCGACCCGGGCGACTGATCTTCGTTACGCACGTGGATGTGTACCAGGGACGCACCAGCCTCAAACGCCTCATGCGTCGACTCAATTTGCTCAGGCGGTGTTACCGGTACGGCCGGGTTGTCCTCTTTTCTGGGGACTGCACCGGTGATGGCAACAGTGATAATGCACGGTTCTGACATGACTATCTCTCCTTTGGGATTCTCAGGCTGTTTTTGCCTTGAGACTGAAAGAACGAATGGACGGACGCGAAGCCAATTCCCTGATCAGCGTCGTCAATGGTGAGCCGGTTACGGAAGTCGAATCCAGGCGGATCGGACCAGCGCCTTTCAACGCTGAATATTCCTTTTCGGCGTAGAACGCAGCGAGCAGAAGATCATCGTCCGACGCGAACGGTCCCCTCGTCCTGCGCAAGCGTTCCAGGGCCGGTGGAACATGCGCACCGGGACGCTCCCGAATTGGTTCCGCGCCTCGGGCAATCTTGTCATATAGGTTGGGTTCGATTTCACCGGCCACCTCACCATACCCACCTTGGACATACAGTCGTACCTCATCGGGAACTGCATCATAGCGATCATTTCCGCGGTCTCGACCCATTACATTGAGTACCGACTGGGTAATGATGTATTGAGCGAACGGGCTGACTACGATTGGATAGCCGAGATCAGCTCTTACATGCCCGGCCTCCTCCAGAATCTCCTGAAGCCGGTCCTCGATGCCGAGTGTACCCAACTGATAGCGCAGATTCGAAATCATTCCGCCGGGCACTTGATGGTGATAGTGAAATTCGTCATATTCCGCGACTTCGCCAACGGGCTTGTTTTCAGTCTTTGCAAGGTAGGCCAGCTTGTCGGCAACCTGTTCGACCTGCCCGAGATCCACATCAGTCTCATAACCCCTACGCTGGCAATTGCGCACGAACAGCTCGGTCGGCGGATGTGAGGCGCCGTTCGCCAAGGTTGATGTTGCAGTGTGCACGACATCGACGCCGTAATCAACGGCAAGCAACGCAGTATAAGGCGCAAGTCCGGACAGGCAATGGGAGTGAAGTTGGAGCGGCAAGTCACCGATCGCGTTCTTCAGCGCAGGAATCAGGGTCGGTACCCGGTCCGGACGCAAAAGGCCACTGGGATCCTTGATATATACACCATCAACGTCCAGTTTGATCAGTTCTCTCGCTTTTCTCGCGTAGTACTCGTCAGTGTGGACCGGGCTGACGGTATAAACCAGCCCCCCGACCGTTTGCAATCCATGCTGTTTGGCTGCACGTATGGGGATCTCAAGGTTTCGGATGTCATTGATGGCATCATACGGGGTGTGGTATCTCATACCATTGGCGGCAAATCGCTCCGCTGCCAGCTCAACCACGTCATCTGCAAAGAACTCAAATGTGAACAGACTCTGACCGCGAGTATGGATGATCAGGGGAGTCTCCTGGACCCAACTGCTCAGAATGCGCATCCGCTCCCAGGGGTCTTCGTGAAGGTATCGCACACAAACATCGAAAACCGCACCGCCAACAAGATCAAGGGCCTCAAACCCTGAACGGTCTAGAATTGGGGCGATGTCTTTCATCATCGCCGTTGTCATGCGCGTTGCCCACAGACATTGGTGTGCGTCACGCATCGTCAGGTCAATCAGGTTAACTTTTCGCGCCATCTCAAGTGTGCTCCGGGAGAAACTTGTCTTCCACCCATTTGGTTGAAATGTTACCTGTTTTGAAATCGGTGTGCCGTAGCAATTTCTGATGGAATCCGATCGTGGTAGCGACGCCCGCGATCTGAAATTCCTCCAAGGCCTGTTCGGCGCGGGCCAGTGCGTGTTCTCGATCATGACCATGAATGATCAGCTTTGCGATCATCGAATCATAATATGGACTGATCCGGAATGACTCATAGGCATGGGTGTCCACGCGTACTCCCGTTGTGGCCGGCGACTTCCAATGTGTGATCACCCCCGGTGAAGGAATAAAATCATTCTGCCAGTTTTCGGCATTGATTCGAAATTCAATGGCATGCCCGCGATACTGTACGTGTGGCGCAATACTCGACAGCGACTCCCCGCCGGCAATTCGAATCTGGGCCTCGACCAAGTCCAATCCGAAAAGCTGTTCCGTTACCGGATGTTCCACCTGGATCCGCGTATTCATCTCGATAAAGTAGTATCGCTTGCGGTCTTCGGTCAGGACAAACTCCACCGTCCCAGCCCCTCTGTAGCCGATGGACTTCCCCAGTCGGACTGCACAATCATGCAATCCTTCGCGCATGGAATCATCGATCACACTGCAGGGCGACTCCTCTACGAGTTTCTGATGTCTGCGCTGGATCGTACAGTCACGCTCGCCCAGAGCGATGACATTGCCGTCATTATCCGCCAGGATCTGCACTTCAACGTGACGAATCCCGGTCAGGTACTTTTCCAGATACAGTTCGCCATCGCCGAATGCGGATTGCGCTTCCGCGGCAGCCTGTGTGAACTCTGAAACAAACAGTTCGGCGTCCCGAACAATTCTCATCCCTCGCCCGCCTCCACCGCCGCGGGCTTTAATCAGCACGGGAAAATCGATGTCTTTAGCAATTCTCAACGCCTGGTGCGCGTCCTTGAAAGACGACTGGGAGCCTGGCACGACTTCAATGTTGAGCTTGACCGCTTCAGCACGTGCCTGTGACTTATCTCCCATACGCTCAATCGAATCAGGGTGAGGACCGATGAAAATCAAGCCTTCACGCTCACATAACCGGGCAAATTGGGAGTTTTCTGATAGAAACCCGTAGCCAGGATGTATAGCTTGGCAATCGGTAGCAACTGCGGCGTGAATCAGGCCGTTGTGATTCAGGTAACTGTGGCTGGCAGTATTCGGACCGATTCTGATACTGTCGTCTGCCTGCAATACGTGTAGGGACTTGCGGTCGGCGTCAGTGTAGACAGCAACGCTCTGAATGCCCAGGTTTCGACAAGCCTGAACCACACGTAAGGCAATCTCACCGCGGTTCGCAATCAGTAACCGTTTCATATCAAATCCACAATCCCGAGTTTCAGGTCAGCGGCAGATGCCAAACTGCCCACCAAACCATGTTTGGTCTGATTTTCCGAAAAAGTATAGCCCATTGTCACGCAGCTTCGGATGAATCAGTTGGCACTTACCGCAGTGTCAACAACTGGATATAGATACGGAAAAGGGTATCGGGAAATTTGTGGAATGGTATCGGCAATACCATAACTGATTGCCAGGTCACGCGGCAGTTCTGCGGCGTATTCAACTCGATTGGATCACCAGCATCACAGCAAAACGCGATTGGCAAATAATCTGACAGCTTGATCAAACAGCAATTGCCCGAAATCCGAAGAGTCCGGGCAATTGCAAATCAGATCACTGCGTTGGCAGAATCGATTGTCTCATGCTATCGATTCAGATAGACCTTCTCTCGGCGGTCGGCGAAGTCGGGAAGCGGATGATCCTCGCGAAGCGCTTTTGTGATTCCGTAAACCATAAGCAAGCAAATTATCGCGAGCGGCAGTGCAGCAACGATTGACGCTGTCTGCAAGGCTTGCAGTCCACCTGCCAGCAGCAGGACTCCAGCCACAACGCCCGAAAGCAGTCCCCAGAACAGTCTGAATTTGATCGGCGGGTGCTCGTCGCCCATAGACAGCATCGTACAGATAACCAGCGTGCCGGAATCCGAAGATGTGACAAACCAGGAAATAAGCAGAATCGTTGTCAGAACTGTCAACACCGAAGTAAACCAACCAAGGTTCAAGCCTGTCAGAGCCGCATAGATTGCATTCGAATAGTCATCATTGACAACATCGATCAAGCCGATTTGATTGAATAGTTCCATTCCGATAGAACCACCGCCAAATACTGCGAGCCACAGAATCAATACTGCAGTAGGCATCAGCAATACGAATGTGACGAATTCTCGAATCGTTCGACCTCGCGATATTCGCGCGATAAACAATCCCACAAACGGACACCAGGCGATCCACCAGCCCCAGTAAAAAACTGTCCACCAGCTCTGCCATTGACTTTCCGGATCTCCATCGATCAGGAAACCCATCGGAATGACGTTCCACAAATAATCTCCCGTCACCGTCACCATAATTCCCAGTATGAATGCGGTAGGACCGAAGATGAGAAAAACCACCATCAGCACGATGCTTGCGATAACGTTCGCTTCACTGAGTATTCTCACACCTTTTTCGACTCCGGTTACCGCCGATGTCGTACCCATTATGGTAATTGCGCCGATCAGAATCAGCTGATTGCCAACGGAATTGGTGAATCCAAAAAGACTCTCCAACCCGGCATTGATTGCTAGCACACCCATTCCGAGTGAAGTGGCGAGACCAAAGATAGTACCGAACACACCGACCAGATCAACGATATGGCCCCAAACACCGAATATCCGTTCTTTCAGTACCGGATATAACGCAGTTCTCAGAGTTAGAGGAAGATCGTTGCGATAGGCAAAGTAGGCGAGGCACAACCCGACTAGAACGTACAGGCCCCAACCGTGAAATCCCCAATGGAACAGGGTAATTCGAACGGCAATGACCGCGGCTTCTGCGGTATTGGGTTCAACTCCCGCGGCTTCAAGGTACGGATTGCCTTGCACATGATAGAGTGGCTCCGCCACTCCCCAGTACAACAGACCGGAACCGAGTCCGGCACTGAAAAGCATGCTGACCCACGACCAGGTTGAGAAATCCGGTGTGTCTTCGTCCTTGCCGAGTTTGATGTCCCCAAACCTGCTGAATGGCAACCACATGACACTCACGAGCACCGCGCAGACTGTACCAATGTAAAACCAGTCAAGCGACGTGGTGATAAATCCGTTAATTCCAGAGAAGAACGTTCCTGCGCGCTCCACGTCTGATATCGTGTAACCCACGAATCCAACAATCATGACCATCGAAGCAATAGCCATGAATGAGTTCGAACCCGCTAATATGCCCGACGATGCGACATGAGATCCATTCGGTTTTTGATGATCGTTATTACTCATTTCAATTCACTCCTGATTTCTATCTCACGCCGCCGATCGCACCTTGGCGAGGCGCTTTCATTGCCCATTCTTCAAACTTTTCGGAAATTCTCACATAGTTTTCCGCCCACCACCGGGCATCCGATGCCAGTGTGAACCCAGACTTTGCGTTTGGCCCGGTAACGAACCCGGACTTGATTTCATCTGGAATCAGATCATAGGCAGACAGACGCGTCGGTTCAATCGGTTGGTGCATCGCCTGTCCCGCCAAAGCATCACTGCTGCTCGCATATCTAATGAATTCAAACGCTGCTTCGAGATTCTGTGTGCCCTTTGGAACCGCATACAAGTCCATTTCGGTGATAGCTCCATCAGTTACGATAGCGATTGGACTGTTCTGCTGCCGAATTCGATCCGTTGCTGAAACCGTCCAAATTCCACTCATCGTTACCAACCCGTCTTCAAGATACCTGATCGGTTCATTTTCGTAAGCCCACCAAAGAAGTCCGGACCGGATTCTGTCCAGCATCTTGAAGGCCCGTTCCAATCCCTCGTCAGTCTCCAAAGTTGCATAGATATCTTCAAGGGGAACACCATCGGCCATCAGCGCCCATTCCATGAGCACAGACGGGTCGCGCCTGGCGGCTCGGGGACCCGGGAATCTTTCAACATCAAAAAAATCGGCTACCGTCGTCGGAGCGTCATCCCCAAATACCCGGGTATCGTATGCGAATGACGAAGACCATCGTATGCCACCAATCCCGCATTCGTTCAACGCACCTTCAACGAAATCCTCTGATGCCGGTACGCCATCGATGCCATCAGGCAAATTAATATCGGTGAGAGGTTCTAGCAAGCCTTCTGCGCAACCGCGCAAAACGTCCGCTTCAGTCATATCGATAACATCCCAGATTACGTTTGCGGACTCAACCTGGTTACGCACTTCCTTCAGGCCCCCGGCATAATGCTCTACAGCGACCGATTTTCCTGTCATCTGTTCGTACGGGCGAACAAACCCCAGCATCTGAGCGCGCATATAAGGCCCTGTCCAACTTACGAATGTCACATCCTCGTGGGCATGTGCACTAAGAGAAATGCCTGAAGCACAAAGCGACAGCAGACAGATGCGGGACAAATTTCTAAAGACTTTCATGGCGAGTGACACCTCCTGATAGAAATGAAAAACTCTTACTTTTATGAATGATTTAGTTGCATATCATTCAATTATAACGAGATACTCAAATCGACAATTAAAAGAGACCGTTTCGAAGGCTGTAATGTAATGATGTTTCGCGCGAAAGCCGCGACTTAAAAGTACTTACCCCAAAATGCAAACCCCGCACCCTGCGGTCGAAGCTACAGGGGGTATTTTGAAACGAGGACCAACTTGCAAATAATTTTTATTTGGTATATACGATTGAATACAAGAATACGAAAGAAAACGAGAATCTAGAAAGTACAAGTATTCTTCCAACGAATTTTTTACCGCCTCATGGCAAGCTGAGCCTCGCCGGGATGCAGTTCTGTGAATCTGAGTTATCAGGACATTGCTGAAATACTCAAGTCAATCGATGAATCCGATGCGGAACAGATCGAGATTGAAGTCGAAGGCTTTCGTCTGGCTGTTCGCAAGCGGACTGAAGGCACCCAAGCCCCACAAGGCGACCGTATAACAGCAGACCCCCTCGCGCTGCCCGAAAAGGCCGAGCCTGAGGTCGCACCGCCAGCACCGGAACCGGCAAGTCAGGTATCGGCATCGCATGAACCTGCACAAGTGGAAGCCCCTGCCGATCACTCGATCATACGGGCCCCGATGGTTGGTACGTTCTACCGCCGACCCGACCCGGAATCTGAACCATTCGTCAAGCAAGGTTCAACCGTCAGGGCCGGTGATCCGCTTTGCCTCATCGAGGTGATGAAACTGTACACAACCATCGAGAGTACGGTAGACGGAACCGTCGTGTCAATTTTCGCAGAAGAAGGCAGTCTCGTTGAATTCAATCAGCAATTGTTTCTGCTCAGTCCGTAAGGGGAAACATCTGGAATGCAGAACGACATACATACTTTAATTTCAAAATGAAGGAGGAAAAGTAATGAAACATATTGTGAAATACACGCTCGCATTGGTTTTGGTTGTATCCAGTACCGTGACGGTACACACCGCCAAGGCGCAAGACTTTGTTTCCATCTTGACATGCCCGTTTGGCTGTGGGGTCATGGAAGGAAACACCATATTCGGCAACGTTGTCGCTCGTAGTGGAGGCAATCTGTTCATCGCAGCACAGGAAACTCCAGGCTATATGTATAACGTCAGGGCCATGACCGAACAACGTCGATGGAAACATACCGTCTTCGGAACCGAAGACACAATCATCCAATTGGCATTGCATGGTGGAACCGAAGATGTGGCGGAATACCTGCCGGATCCCATTCCGATCAAGTTTAAGCTGCTGCATGGCGAGGCCTACTGGTCTCAAGGGAAGTTCTTTGTCACAACTGATCCGGAAATCAAGACAATCGCGGACATGAAAGGCAAAAGGGTTTCAGTCGGACTCAAGGGACAGAGTGATTGGGGCGTCTATCCAAGGCTGTTCCTGAAACATGCCTATGGAATTGATCGGTCCAATACGGATATTCGTCTGTTGAACCCGGGCGGTCTGACCCAGCAACTGATCGATGGAACAACCGACGTCTGCGTGACAGGTTACGGTACGGACCCGTCACAGGGATTTCACATTCTGAGCGGCCCGCTCAGAAAACTTGAAGCGTCCGGAAAGAAGTTGTATTACATTCCCATGGATCAATGGGCGATCGACAAGATGAACGAGAAATTCGGGACTACCTGGTTGGGAATGACCATCAAGGCTGGCACGCTGCCACACCAGGATGAGGACTTTCTCTCTGGTTTCAACCGGGGATACAAGGCCGTGCATCCGGAATTTCCGGAACAGCTTGCGTATGACTACGTCATAGCAACGCACACCCATCTGGAAGAAATGAGTAAACTCAACGCGCTTTGGAAAGTATTGACAGAAGACATGATGGTTGACGGATTGTCTGAAGAGAATACACATCCGGGTGCTATTCGGGCATACAAGGATCTGGGCATCTGGGACAAACGGAAGAATTTTGTTCCAGTGACTTATCCTGAGATGTAATTCAACTAGGCATTCAATCGGGTTCGCCGTCTGAAGCCGGCACAGCTTCATACGGCGAACCCTGAAACGCAGAACGCCGACATACTGTACGGCAGGACGTTCTCTCTCATGTCCCGCGCCAGACGACTTCGGTCTGCCTTGACCGCGCTGTTTCTGGTCATCGGTACCGCATTGACACTCTATATCGGAATATCGGTATTCGGACTGATCAGCAACTCAAAAGTCTTCTACGCGACGTTCGTATTCCTGGTCATGTGCATGGCCTCGCTGCATGCAATCAATGAGTTGATCGATCAGTTCATCGCCGGGTCGGTCAATCACATATGGCGAATCAGACTGGCGATCGCGGCGGTTGCGACAGTGCTTGCTGTCGGCGGGTCCGGTTACGTTCGATTTCACGCACTCCGTCTTGATGCGATTCATCCTTTTTTTGAGACTTTCGACATCACGATCGGAATTCTCTTCATTGTCGGGGTGATGATGCTGAATTTCCTGCATTGGGGTTGGCTGCTGACTTCGCTGGTCGTCATCATCATCCTTTATTTTTTCTTCGGATATCTGGTGCCCTATCCAATTCTCAGGCTTCCGGAATACGATGTCGGATTTGTCATTCACTATCTTGGACTCGGCGTCAGTGAAGGTATGTTCTGGCTGGCCAGACTGGCGGCGGACAAGCTCTATTTCTTGGTGATTTTCGCCGCTATCCTGCTCGGTGTGGGGATGCTGAAGATGGTCATAGAGATTGGCAAAGTCACTGGTCGGCGAGTACAGGGGGGAGCGGCCTTTCCCGCCATCATTGGCAGTGGGATTGTGGCTTCAGTCATGGGACAGGCCGTGTCCAATGTGGTCCTGACGGGCCGGCTTACAATCCCGATGATGAAAAGTCATGGCTATCGAAAAGACATGGCGGGCGCCATCGAAGCCGTCGCCTCGACTTCCGGGCAGATCATGCCGCCCATACTTGGACTTGCTGGATTCATAATCGCACTGTTCCTGAACGTGCCCTACATCGAGGTCGCGCTGGCGGCGCTCATTCCTGCGTTACTGTTTCTGTCCGGCACCACATTCGGCGTCATTACCTGTGCCCAGAGCGAACGGCTGGAGAAGATGCAGGACGAGATTGATTACAAGGCAATATGGCGCATGGCGCCAACATTTCTTGTATCCTTTGCGGCTGTTGTCATACTTCTGGTTGGATATTACTCGCCGGCGATTGCCGGAATCGTGGGTATTGCGCTGGCATTGGGCTTGTGCATGTTTCAGGGCAGGTACAGGCCAAAAATTCGGGAAATGTACGATGCCTTCCTGGACGGACTGGTCATCGTCACTCTACTGTCGCTGCTGCTTGTGGCGATCGGACCGCTGGCACAGACATTCCTCACAACCAATCTTTCGAACAGACTCGCGATCGTGCTGGTTCAGGTTCTTCCAGACAGCAAGATACTCCTATTGGTGGGCACGATGGTTGTCTCGCTGTTTCTCGGGATGGGACTGCCAACCCCGGTCGCCTACGTTGTCGTTTCCCTGACCCTGGTGCCATTTCTCCAGCAAGGAGGAATCGATGCGATCCTCGCACACTTCTTCGTGTTCTACTTCGCTGTGTTCTCCACCCTGACTCCACCGGTGGCAGTCAGCGCATTGGCTGCGGCGAAACTTTCGGGCGGTACGTTTCTCGGGACCGCCAAAGACGGCATGAAACTCATGCTGACAACGTTCATCATTCCATATGGATTCATCTATCACCCAGAGCTTCTGTCATTTCCAGATGTCACCCCGGATGTCATTGCACCGGTTGTGCTCATACTCTGTCTGCAGTGGACCTCGTCTGTCGTGTGTTATGGATATTTCTTCCGCGATCTGACTTGGACTGAGCGATGGGGATATCTGACAGTCACCGCGATCGGATTTTCCTACCTGATCAATGAACGGCTGATTGAACTGATCGCATTCGGGGCGTTGTTGATTGTAATGGTCGGATGGGTTCTGTCGACCCGCAAGCGTCGGGGCGTGCACGATGCCTGAGGTCCGAATGGAATCGACGACGGCCGATCTCAGTCACTGACATCAAACTTGAACTGACGTCTGGTCCAAAATGTCGGGGCGATGACCGTCACTGGTTTATCGCCGCAAATGCTGGTGGCGATTTTCCACGCATGATCAAAGTCTTTGGCAGGCGTGATGCCAAGTTTGCGAAACGCGCCCGGATTCTCAGTTCCAGACATGATCACAGCGGATGCCCTCTGCAACGTGTAGTGACCGATGTACATCAGCCAGAATGGGTGTCGAGGGTGATATGAATTTCCATTTCGATACAAGTCAAGGTACTTGGGTTTCGAACTGATTTCCAACTCGTACTGCTGCAGTTCGCTGATATCGTGATGCCGGTCATAGAGATCAATCACCTCCTGATAGGACGGATACATGGTCGGATCAATCTGTCCAGTCGATGGATTCAATCCGATCACCACACCACCCTCACGAAGAACCGGCCGGTTAAGCCAGATTCTCGGCGGGTTGAGACAGCCGATGGCTGCAATTAGGGTGTTGTCCGCTTCGCCGTAGGCGAACCAATCGCTCATTCCAATGACCATGATGTCGGCCTGTGGTGACGGGTAGCGGCTGAAGGAATCAGCCAAATCCCAGCATGGTGCCTCGAGTTGCGGAGAATAGCCGGCATACACACCGGCGATCTTTCCGCCGACACCAACGATCGAGTTCACGTAAAACACCCGCTTGCCCATGGCTTGCTCCATGAAGTCGTGGACTTGCGCTTTCACACCGCGATACATCATGGTGCGATGATCGCCCGTTGTCGACTTGGGTGAGTGCCAGAATCGATGGGCGTGATGCGACGCCAGACTCTCCGCCGAAGCGAGTCCCGTTACAGCACCGGTACCGGAATAACCGCCAACATACGTCGCTGACACGGTCCCCACGTATATGGACAGGTCCGCCTCGACAAAACGTCGGTTGTGTTCGACGTAAGTACCGCGGTCGGTTCGACCCAGATAGCTCAACTCATTGCGATCCTGACAATCATGATTGATGACTTGTCCGCTTGGCCAGAACCGGTCGAATAAGGGAGCACCGAGAAAATTCCTCAATTCTTCGCGACGCCATTTACGATGAGCCCCGTTCGCACAGATCAGGCAGATGTCCTTGTCCCTGACGCCGCATCCGGTCAGTTCGTCAATGACCATCGGTATGATCGTCTGCCAAGGCAGCGGCGGTCGGGTCGGGTCATCAAATCCTATCGCGACGGTCATGCCGCGTCTTGCAAGTTCCTTCAGCGGCGCAGACCCAACCGGATCTTTCAGTGCCTGCTTGATTCGGGCTGCGGGATCTGGCAGAAACTGCGGGTCCTTGAATTCGATCACTGTCGAATCGGCAGGCACGTCAATATTGATCTTCTTCGAGCCGAAGTCGGTTTCAACTCCTTTCAAACCATACATGGCATTCATGACTTGATTTGGTTCATGATTCGAATGGCTGCGCATGCCGCTCCGAAACCGTTGTCAATGTTCACCGTTACAACCCCGGGAGAGCAACTGGACAGTATCGTTTCAAGTGCCGAACGACCACCTTGTGCGACGCCGTATCCGACCGATGTCGGGACCGCAATGATTGATGAGGGGGTCAGACCGGCAACGACTGTGGGCAACGCTGCGTCCATCCCAGCCACAACTACAACTATCGACATTTGACGCAACTGATCCTCAATACCCAGAATCCGCCACAACCCCGCCACTCCTACGTCGTAGAATTCGGAACAATCCCTGCCGTGATATGCAAGTGTACGCACCGCCTCGCGGGCGACACCGACATCGGAAGTACCGGCTGCCACAACCGCGATTTGGTCGGTGCTATCTGGCTTCGGACAATCGCCGACAATGCCGGTGCGGGATACTTCCTCATAATCGATCACGTTTCTGGCTTCATCGCTGAGTGCCGAATACTTCTGTGGATTCAGTCTTGTGAGCAATTGTGGCTGGCCCTGACGTTCCGGCCGCAAAACAATACGTTCGATCTGATCAATATTTTTGGACTCACAGAAAACCGCCTCATCCAGGCCAGTTCGGTTCGCGCGCTCATCATCAGGTTGAAAGTCTGCGCGAAGAGTCATCGACTTACCCGCGTGAAAGCGCTGCCCATTCGGTATTCCCCGAAGCGTATGGGGTGATATCCCAATCTTTCCGGAAGTGTCGCGTTCACCAATGATTCAATTTCATGCCGCTGGTGGTCGTCGAGTCTGGACAGCGTGTCGGCGGCCAGTTCAACTACGATGCCTTCGCGACGGACCCGACATCGGACCGTCTCGACTTTCTGCGAATGGCGTATCCCCTGCTCGATCAGGTCAATCACCCTCAACCATTCGCCATCAATCCGAATTCCAGTCTCCACCCTGCTGGAAAGACATGGAGAGGCAGGAAGCTCGGAAAGTTTGTGCAAATCCAACGTCCGCGCAATGTCCCTGATTGTCGCCTTGTCAATGCCGACTTCAACGTATGGATGACGGACGCCATACTGTTCAGCCGCATTCAGACCAGGGCGAAAATCATCAAGGTCATCCTGATTGGTCCCTGAAAGTATCTGCAATTCAACTTTACTGTCGATGTACTGATAGAGATTGAACTTGCAGTAAAAACAGCGATCCACCGGATTGCTCATATATCGCTCGTCACTGAACTCACCCGCATCGCAGATCATGAGCTGCCAGTTCTCTTTTCGGGCGTAGTCTCGCACCCTGTTTGTGGCTCGGATGGACACCGCCGGAGATACTGCATGAACCATGCGTGCACTGACATTGTTCATGCGACCGGCGATGACTGACAGCAACATGCTGTCGACGCCACCGCTAACCGCGATTACAAATGAATCAATCGACTGAAGCAATGACCTGAGCCGTCCGAGTTTTGAGTCCGTCGACTGCCCGTATGAATGATTCGAACAGGATTCCATGACTTCAATCAGGTTTATCGCACCGATTCTCAATCTCGGCCTCTATCTGCTGTCGGACTCGTTTGCGCGCGCTGTAGTCCCCGACTTCCGATAGAAATTCAGCTTCCACCTTCACCGTCTTTGAACCGTCTGGTCTGCCGGCGATCTTTGTCGGTGCCTGCTTGTGATGATAGGCATGTCGAGTGATGACCTTTCGATCAGCCAACTGATACCGAACGCCCAGTGTCGCTGTCTCTGAAAGGCAGCTCGAAGCGATCGTCTCGATGAACTCGGCCCTGCCTATGACCTGGATATGCGCAGTCATGCGCCCTTTCTTGCCGAAGGCAGGCACCTGCAAAACGTCTAAAACACCCTCGCAATCGCGTATTCGGTCCAATCCGATCGCAAGGTCTTCGGGCGACTGGTCATCGACCTCAAATTCGAGTACGGAGATTCTCTCATCTTGCACCTCACGGTCACCCGCGGCATATGAGAGCAGCCTGACCACATTACTGATACCCTCAAACGATGCTGAACCGAATCCGATTCCGGCAGCTCTGAGAATCATCGTAGCTCTTGGTTGATCGAACTTCGGGTCAATCGCTCTCAAGATTGCCGCTCCAGTCGGGGTTACCCGCTCCCCTTTGCGGCCATCGTTGTACAGCGGATAACCAGTCAGAAGTCGCGTTACGGCCGGTACCGGCAACGGCAGGTCTCCATGCGCGGTCTGGACAAAGCCACTCCCGGATGGGAGTGGGTCGCATGACCAAGTGACGTCACCGAGCGCGTCGATCAGGTAGGCGGAGCAAATGATATCAACCAACGAATCCACCGACCCCACCTCATGCAGAATCACTTTGTCCACATCAATCCCATGTACAGCAGATTCCGCTTCAGCGATGTAATCAACAATCCGATGTGCGACTGCCCGCACATTTTCAGGAATATCCGCATTGTCGATGTGATTCTGAATATCACGGTATCCGGTGTTGAGATGATTTGAGCGCGATTCGCTCACGTGGAATTTCTTTCCAACCATCACGGAATCGCGGTGAGTCTGTACGTCAATGCTGATATCATCTGACAAATTCAGACACTGCAACATCGCAAGCATTGGTTTTTCAAGTTCCGATGCAAGATCAAGCGCGGCAGCTACGAACATGTCGCCTGCGATTCCGCCCACGGGATTTATGTGTATGTGCACAACTCTCAGCAACTCTTGTGACGATTCGGTTACAACACAATGATACTGATATTGCCTGAAATATTGGGAATTGAAGACCTTCGGCAGATCGATCGACACTGTCTGTCCTGGCACGACTGCAAATCTCTATAATAACCGGCAGCAAAACAACGATAATCCAAATCCTGAAAATTGAAACCTCCCCTTGGCAGTTAACCGCATGACCTATCGATCCAATTCTCACGCCAACAACTGGAACTATCCGACTACAATGCGATTTGGGCAGGGACGAATCCAGGAGATTTCCGGTATCTGCCTGGAATTCGGCATCAAAAGCCCGCTGCTGGTAACCGACCCCGGACTGATTGACCTGCCGATGGTGCAGCAGATTTTCGAGCTGTGCCGGTCTAATCTTGACAACTGCTCCATCTTTTCGGAATTGCAACCCAACCCTGTGGAAAGCAATGTCGTCCAAGGCATTGAGGTATTTCGATCGGGCCGTCACGATGGGATAATCGCACTCGGCGGCGGAAGCGCGCTGGATGTCGGCAAGGCAATCGCACTGATGGTTGGACAGACACGTCCGATTTGGGACTTCGAAGATCGCGAGGATTGGTACACGCGAGCGAATGCCGACGCGATTGTCCCGACGATTGCAATACCGACGACCTCAGGCACAGGTTCCGAGGTCGGACGCGCCTCAGTCATTACGGATGGGTCTGATCAGACGAAGAAGATTATTTTCCACCCCAAAATGATGCCGGTCTGCGTCATACTTGATCCTGAAGTCACTGTTGGATTGCCAGCTTTGCTGACCGCTGGAGTCGGGATGGATGCACTGTCGCACAACCTTGAGGCATACTGCAGTCCCGTTTATCATCCGCTCGCCCAAGGTATTGCCGTCGAAGGAATGCGCCTGATCCGGGACTGGCTGGAACCCGCCTGCAGCGACGGTCATAATCTGGAAGCCAGGTCGCAAATGCAGGTCGCTTCCTCCATGGGTGCCACTGCCTTTCAGAAAGGTCTTGGCGCGATGCACAGCCTCAGCCACCCTTGCGGCTCGATTCTGGGCACGCATCATGGTACAACCAACGCCGTCGTCATGCCTTATGTGCTTGAGTTCAACACCGATGCGATTGATGATCGACTGACCGCACTGGCACGCTACCTTGACCTGCCGGATCCATCGCCGGAATCAGTAATCCACTGGGTTTTGGATCTGCGAAACCAGATCGGAATTCCACATACACTGTCCGAACTGGGCATGTCAGACGAAAATGTCACACAGTTTTCCAAGATGGCCATGCTCGATCCTTCGACATCCACCAATCCGATCCAGATGACACAGGATTACTTTGAGGATCTGTATGAACGCAGTATTTCGGGATCTATCGGTGTCAGCTGATCAGTCGATTTACGAGCGTTTGCACCTGCCCAGGAACAATCTCTGGGTGTTCGGTTATGGTTCATTGATGTGGAATCCGGGATTTTTCTACACCGAGTCGAGGCGCGGTAAACTATTCGGTTATCACCGCTCCCTGTGTCTTCGCTCTGTTCGCTATCGCGGAACTGATTCCAATCCCGGACTGGTTTTTGGTCTGGATCGCGGCGGATCTTGCACAGGTATGTGTTATCGGCTTGAGGATGACCGCCAGCGAGAGATCGCCGCTTATCTCCAGGATCGTGAACTGCTGAACAATGCCTACAATCCATTCATACGACCGGTCAATCTGGATGACGGTCGCTGTGTGGATGCCATCGTGTTTGTCGTAAAACGTCAGCATCCCTCATATGTGCGGAATCTCACACCAGACCAGATGGCTGGAATCGTAGCCCGCGCCGCCGGACATCGAGGTCCAAACCTCGATTACGTCATGTCCACGATCAAGGTTCTGGAGGAATTTGGAATCCGCGATCGTCTGCTGTGCAACATTGGAAGACTGGCATCGGCACAATCGGCAAAGCTCAGCGAAATCTGATCATGGAAAGGACCAAACGTTCCAGAAGGCCGACTGGAGTCTCCGGTATCAGGTCATTCGCAGGACAGATCGTCCTCATCGGATTGCTGGCCAGCTATTTCGTCTATCTTATATTCTTTCACATTATCGATACGGATACGGCGTCTGCCGAATCAGACTCGCTGACACCCGTCGACTACCATTCGATCGCGTCCATTGCCACCGCAAAAATGGCTCAGGGACTTCACTACAATCTTCCGAAAATCGACAACCAGGCATCCCCGGACATTCTTGAGAGCTATCTGACTACTTTAGACCCCACCAGAGCGTTCCTGCGTCAATCGGATATCGATGAGTTCCGCCAACATGAACTCTACTTTGATGATTTCCTGATTGGAGGCAATCTCGATGTGGTTTTTGAGATTTTTGAGCGTTATCGGGAACGGGTCAACGAGCGAATGGCGTACGCCTTGTCCATGCTGGACTACCAGTTCGACTTCAACCTTACAGATGAGTTGGCCAATGATCGTTCCGATGCCGAGTGGCCCAAGAATATCGAAGCCCAGGACTGGTTGTGGAAGCGGCTGGTCAAGGATGACGTCCTGACACTTGTACTTGAGGGCAATACGGAAACTTATCAGGATGTTCTCAAATCACGATATGAAAGACGTCTGAACAACGTTTCGCAATATAGGGCGGACGACGTAACTGAACTGTTTCTCAACGCATACCTGCGGAAACTGGATCCATATTCAGCGTATTTTTCCTCGAACAGCACCGAAGATCTCGAGATTACGCTCTCACAGCAGATCGAAGGTATCGGCGCAGTTCTGGTACTTGAGAACGATTTCACTGTAATCCATTCCTTGATCACTGGCGGGCCCGCCCAGCGCAGCAACCTGATCAACGAAGGTGACCGTATCGTCGCGGTAAAGGGCGAAAACGATGAATTTCATGACATCGTCGGTTGGCGTCTGAGCAACGTCGTTGACCTCATCCGAGGTCCCAAGGGTACGTACGTCACTCTCAAGATCATTCCCCAGGAAGCCCTCTCGGGATCGCTGCCAGTGGAAGTGACAATCCTCCGGGATAAGGTGAAGATCGAGGATCAGATGGCCCGCAAATCAACTGTGGAAATTGTAGAGGACGACCGATTGCTGCAACTGGGGATTATTGAGTTGCCGGCTTTTTATGCCTCACTTTATCCCGATGACAATCAGGATTCGGTTCGAACTTCTGCAAGGGATGTCGCCATGCTGCTGAAGCAACTGAATGATCAGCAGGTTGACGGGGTTCTGATCGATCTTCGGGGCAACGGTGGCGGTGCGCTGAGCGAAGCAGTCGATCTCACCAGCCTGTTTATCGAGTCAGGGCCGATCGTTCAAGTGGAATCCACAGATGGCGAATTGGAAATCCGTTTCGATTCAACTGGAAAGGTGACCTATGATGGCCCGTTGGTTGTCTTGGTTGATCGACAGAGCGCTTCCGGCTCAGAAATCTTCGCAGGTGCGGTTCAGGACTACGGTCGCGGGGTGATTGTGGGTGAAACCACATTCGGAAAAGGAATGTTGCAGACAATCTGGCCGCTCGACAGGGTCGCCAAGACGGAGCATGCCGGTACATTGAAACTGTCAACTGCCAAGTTTTACCGGGTCAACGGAGAAAGTACACACTATCACGGTGTCGTGCCCGATATTCCGTTCGCAACGGACGAATTCGCTCAAGATTCCGGTGAGCGATCCAACGAAAACTCTACTCCGGGCACCAATATCAACCGCGCCAAGCAGTTTGAGCAATGGCAGAGCGCACCGAGAATACGTGAGTTGGTCCCGAGTCTGAGCTCACGCAGCGAAGAGCGAACTGAGATGAACCCGGTGGTTGATTATCTGGTAACAAGGGAGCGAAACAGTCAGCGAAGGTTTGATCAGTCCACAATCTACCTGAACAAGGAAAAACGCGAGTCGGTCATTGGCAGCGAACGCGAGATTGATCTGAGGGCGCTCAATGACCTGCGCTTGGCAATGGGCTGGGAAAGCGCGACCGAACTGAGTGAGGACACAGTACCGACTGATTTGATTGAAGACACCTTTCGGGATGAGGCGCTCAACATTCTTGTCGATCTGATCATTTTTCAAATGCAGGCAGGGTAGCCGGCAGATCCGACTGGTTCGACTGACGACCCTCTTGCGGCGGTATCTGCAAAATGGGTGCGGCACACCCTGAAATTCACGACCGATGGTCATGTGTCTGGAGCGAGGTCGCCATTGAGATGAATGCGTCGAGGCGCCAGCACGTCCTTGCAAGCCTTCTCGGCAGCGTGTATTGCGCACCATTTGGGGAAATTCGTCAGCGGTCATCTCATTGATAATATTCCTTTTATTTTTCAATTAGATATGTGTGATAATTATCCCATTACACTTTATTGTTTATAGAAGCATGTCATGAAATTCTCGTCTTGGGCAGATAGGATCAATAATGAGGTCGGCATCATCAACCTGATGAAAGATCTCGGCAATGCGCCCACAATTTCAGGCGACCGGCCTTTATATATGCTTGGCGGTGGAAATCCTGCCCATATTCCGAAGATCAAGGAATATTTCCATGGACAGATGGAGCGGATTCTGCAAACGCCTGATGAGTTTGAGCGCCTGGTTGGCGACTATGCGGGACCTCAGGGGTCAGCCCGATTCGTCGCAGCGCTGGCCGACTTGCTGAAGGCGAATTTCGGCTGGAATATCGGACCGGAGAATATTGCGATATCCAATGGAAGCCAGATGGCATTCACTGTCATTTTTCGACTGTTGTCCGGCAAGTATCCTGATGGCGAGCCGAGGCAGGTTTTGTTGCCCATGACACCTGAATACATCGGATACAACGAGGCTGATGAGGCAGAATCCAGATTTCGTTCCATTCGGCCGAATATCGTGAAGACCTCACAACAGACGTTCAAATATGAAATCGATTTCGCCAACATCGAGATTTCCGACGAGGTGTCCGCGATTTGCATCTCGAGGCCGACCAATCCAACAGGTAATGTGGTGACTGACGACGAAGTGACTCAATTGATGGCACTGGCGGACAAGCATGAGATACCGCTAATCGTCGATGGCGCTTACGGACTGCCATTTCCGTCCATTGTTTTCTGCGACGCCACAGTTCAGTGGAATGAGAACGTCGTATTGGTTCTGAGTCTTTCAAAACTGGGACTGCCCGGCACGCGCACCGGGATCATCATCGCCAAACCGGAGTTGATCGAGCTGTTTACCTGTGCAAACGCAATCATGACTCTCGCCAGCGGCAACTTCGGTTCCTTCCTGGCACTCCAATGTGTGGAAGATGGAAAGATTCTTGAACTCAGCCGCAAAATCATACGTCCGTTCTATCGCAATGCACTGAATGACACAGTTTCGTCGATCAGGGCCTACTTTGCAGGCTTACCCTATATGCTGCATGAGCCTGAAGGCGCGTTTTTTGTATGGTTGTGGTTTCCGGGGTTGCCCATCTCGGACGACGAGTTGTATGTGAGACTGAAAAGAAGGGATGTCTATGTTGTCCCCGGCAACTTTTTCTTTCCAGGACTTGAGGGTGAATGGGCGCATCGACACGAGTGTATCCGGATCAGCTACGCCGGTCGCCGGGACGTAGTCGATAGAGGCCTGCGAATCATCGCAGAAGAAGTACGGCTCGCATACCGGGAGTCCGGATAGCTCGCTTCTGTCGGTTAAGCTCCCTTCCACTCCTGACCGGCGCAGATCAAGAGTGATCCGTAGTTCTGACTTTTTCGTTGTGGAATTTCCTGCACTTGCCCGATGCAGACTGGAACAGTTTTGGAAAGGATTCAGCAACTCTTGCCATCGTAACAATCCCCGGCATCTATGGGGTTGCATGTTCCTCAGGAGCGCTGCCGATCATCAATCGGCTTCATTGTGCCATCAGCGGTCTTTTGATCGATTGTCCTTGACATGAATTCAAAGGCATGAACACCGAATCTGACACAAGCCCCGCCACCGCCGGGTGGAAGGATGTTCTCGGCAGTGGTCACCGAAGACCATTGGCTTTGGTTTGCCTTTCGATTTGGCTTCACGCTTCGATGGTAACAGCCATGTCGACATTGATCCCGGAAATTGTCGACGAAATCGGAGGAGTTTCGCTGATTCCGTGGACCTTTGCGCTGTACGAAATTGGCTCCATCGTCGTCGGCGCGGGGAGTGGACTTCTGGTCTACCGCTATCGGTTGCGCAACCCCTTGAGTTGCGCCTCCTTGGTTTTCGCATTGGGCAGCGTCATTTGCGCGTTAGCGGACTTCATGCCGATTCTTCTGCTTGGCCGTCTGTTACAGGGGGTCGGAGGAGGCGGACTGATTGCGATTTCCTTCATCGCGGTCAGTGCCCTATTCCCCAACCACCTTATCCCGCGGGTGCTGGCTGCAGTGTCTGCAATTTGGGGTGCTTCTGCGTTTCTTGGACCATTGATCGGCGCATTTTTCGCCCAGCAGCTCTCCTGGCAAAGCGCATTCTGGTTCTTCGCCTTCATGTCAGCGGTATTGTCCATTTGGATTCGACCGAACGTCTCAGAAAATCAGGACCACGAGATTGCTGAAGTGACCCGCGGATTCCCTATCCGCAGACTATCGGTTCTGTCTGTTAGCGTTTTACTGATTGCTGCTGCAGGTATCAATCCATCTTTGGGTAAGACGCCCATATTTGTCTTGCTGGGAATCGGCTTTCTTGGCTGGTTTCTCCGGATGGATGGCAAAGGCCAGGACAACCGTCTTCTGCCGCACAGGGCAATCGGATTCCAGAACAGGGTAGGAGCAGGGTTGACCATGATCTTTTGCTTCGCGATCGCGACCATGGCAGTCACTGTTTACGGGCCGCTGTTTATGGTTCATATTCACCAGGTGTCCATACTCACAGCAGGATACGTGGTGGCCTGCAGTTCTGTGGGTTGGAGTCTCGGAGCGGTGGCGGTTGCCGGAATTTCTACATCCCGAGATACCCGAGCAGTTATGACAGGCATGTTAATACTGACTGTCAGTATTGCAGGATTTGTTTATGCCATTGTCAACGGGCCGGTGTATCTGCTGGCCTTGCTCGCGCTCATGGAAGGTGCCGGATTTGGCATTGCCTGGGCCAGCATTCTTCGCCGGATGCTAAGTCTGATTGATCTTGACGATCGTGAACGGGTTTCCGCAGCCATCCCAACACTACATCGACTTGGGTACGCGATTGGAGCTGCTTACATTGGTATAGTGGCGAATGTTGGCGGATTGGAGATGGACGTTGCCAATGAGACGGTCGACTCAGTCGCCCAATGGATTTTTCTTGCCAGTCTTCCCTTCGCGATTCTGGGATTGTACGCAGCATACAGATTTGTCAGTAAATCACCGTAGTCAGACCAAAAAAGGATAGAGCAGGATCAACGCCGATTCCCTGATATTTCACTGAATCTTTTAAGGGAGTCAGTGTATTCAGTCAACTGGTATCCGGATAACAACCCCTCCCATTACATCGCCGACTTCGATATCGCTGCGTGGGGAATCCTGGTGGTTGTTGTGACAGGCTGCGCATGCCTGTGCTACAGCGATGTCTGCATACATTGCCGCGAAATAACTTTCGCCGCCAAGTTGTTCTTCACCGTAAAAGGTTTCATCCGGATTCGCAGCAACAAATTCAAGTCCTTCCCTTTCCAGATCCGTCGCTGGGCCGTTTTTCTTGTTTATCGGGTCCAATGAAATAAGAGAATAGGAAAACTCTTCAGTTGAATCTGCAACATATTCCGAGCCGAATCTAAACATCTGCGCCGGAAGCGGCAAGGCCGCGTCGTCATCGAAATATTCCGAAGCTGTAATCACCTCCTCGTCCACCGTGAGACGCTGAACAACCTTTTGTGTATATACGGCTCGGTCAGCAGAGATCACCAGATATAGCATATCGGCTACCTGCTCATACGAAAGGTCATCTGCCAATGCGTTTTCAGCCATTGTGAAATTCATCGCAAGTACTAAGGCGAGCAATTTACTGAAGTGCTTATTCATTGTCTTTCTCGATGGTCTTTGCATGGTCTTCTGTTATATCACCGTTGGCCAAAGACGGCGTTCTCAATCAAATTGAGAAGCTTGTGCCGGGACTTCTTCGCATGAATCAGAAGTCGACACGTGCGAATGCATTGCCGTTTGCAGGTGAGTTTGGGAGAGCTCCAGATCAGTCCCAAATCATCGATCGCTTGGCGGAACCTGAAAACAAATCAGCTCGTCACGGCTCCAGCATGCAACAAGGGATTTGTGTTGCAGTTTCGAACCATGACTATTCGTCTCGCTTCTCCTGCTCCTTAAGTAACGCCCATTCGATACTCTCGACATGCACGTTTGGCTTGCCGAGAAAATTTCGCTTGATCAACTCGTCGTCAGCCAATGAGTCGAGAGTAAAACTGAGCCCGTGGCAATCCAAACAAACAGGGCGAATCATTTTTTCGTTTGGTCTGAGTATGTCGTTTTGGTTATGGGAAGTCACAACATTCCCTCGCCGTTCAATTTTTGCCATATGACAAGTTGCACAACTGACCCCGCTGCCAAGCGTTGCCTCGCCCGCAACTTCAGCTTGCCAGAGCGAGAAATGCGGACTTGCCCGATAAGCCTTGCTGTGTGCGTCGTCGTGGCAGGTCAGACAGGCATCAACTGCAGCATACGCGACATCAACGGAATGAGGATCATGACAAGAACCACAGCTTAGCAGCTGTCCTTTCACCTCATGCCGCATTGGCAAGCGCGATTCTGCTACTGTCATGTACAGTGGCACTGCCGGGTCGGAAAACCACGCTTTGATAAATGAAGGTGTAATCTTCTCAAGTCCCGGAGAGTTGATCGCAGTATTGATATCGCGCGGGGTTGCAATCTTGGGATGCTGTCGCATGCCGTGGCGACCTTGATTGAAAGTGTTGACCTCAAATCTGTGACAATCAGCGCAAATTTTTCGACCTGGCCTGTCTTCCCAAGCCGATTCGATCCCAGCCACATCCGAACTATTGGCAACTGCAGGTGCGTGACAGTTGGTACAGTTGACTGCGTTTTTTGCATGGTCAGAATCAAGCCAGTCACGAAGGATAGCTGGGTCAGCCAGTGCCTCTGCCGGTGCTTGAGCATCGCCGGCTGCCAGGTGTTTTGCTTCGGAATTGTAGGCAGTGCGAGCCTGAAGTGTGAGTTCGTGAACAGGGCTCTGCGCGAGCCAGGTTGTCGTGGCATGCTTGATTAGAAAATCACTATACAGCGCCCTGTTGTCATGGTAGTTATGGCAACCGGAACTGGCGCACGTCTCGAATGAAAGTCCTGCATGACTTGTTCGAATCAATCGCACATCCTGTTCCCCTTCGGAGTGGCATGCGATACAAAAGTTCATCGCAACTGTGACCGCGCTTTTTCGCGTAACTTCCGGTCGATGCTCGATATGGCAAGTCGTACACAAGCGTCCGTCAAGTTTTTCCCAGTATTCAGCCATTCTGGGATTTCGAAACTTCTTGCGCGGGTGACTGTCATCCGCTTTGGCCAATTCATCTTCGTGACAGGTTCTGCAAGTCTTGTTCATGGCCTTGACAGCTGCTGCAGGCCGACTGAAAGCGGGAGCCGCATGGCAGGACTCACAAGCCAACTCAAATTGATGATGAGCATCTGTAGTCTGTCCTACGAGAAGCAGTTCACGGCTGCCGCCAGCTGTCATCCAAATCAACACAACCCCGATTGCAACCAGTGTTGCCAGCATCCAGCACAAAAAATAAATTTGTCTTCTCGACATTCCCGTCAGTGACCTAATACAAGTAGACGATGAGGATATGGACAACAAGCAGTGCCGGCAATGGAAGCAGGAATAGAAAATGGGTCTTGACGGGAACCTTTCGAATTCGTTTGGTGACAGACAATCCCCTTTTTCCCAATCCGGATGCCCCGCCAATCAGAATTCCAGCAGCTGCACCGACAATCAGCACCGCAAGGTAGGATAGCATCAGCAGAGCGTTTAGATTCGCACCGAGTCGGAAACCAGTATGAGCAAACAGCGTAAGGACGCACAAAATTCCAAGCAGGACATGAAAGAACTGCCAGGCCGAATAGCTTGCCCATTGGCTCAACAGCCGATATTTCAGCACAACGATAATCAGAATTCCCAACAGACTCAGTCCAAGAAGCAGGTATCCGGTCCACTGCTGCCAAAACGAATCGTTCCACAAGTATTCGAGCAAGGTAGGGCCGAATTGGTCCGGAATCGGCACCCGCGGTGACACCACAGTTGCAACAGCCGTAACACACGCCACAACGGACAAACCGAAAACAGCGTTCTGCCTGCGAGCGGTCCGGGCACGAATCTGAAGGATCTGCTTGCGTTCAATGGAAGCGATTCTATTGATCACCTCCCTTCCGATGAGTTCAAGACGACGCAAAATTCTCATTCGCGGCTGGCATTGCTTGATTTGCGAATCGCTTAGAATTTCGGGAAGCAATCCGCAAGCATCGACCAAGCATGCAGCGGCAGCGTCTGCAGGATCAGGAATATCGTCGCACAGTATCACATCCCTCAGTCGTTTTTTGACGTTCTCCTTCGAATTCAAGTCAGTTAACGAATAGATTCGATGGTGAGAGGACCAAGCAAATTTGTATTCCTTTTGCCCCACTACCCCGCTTTGTACCAGACTGGCCAACGCAAGTTCCTGAATGGAAATTGATGGGCTCGCCGATAGTGTCTCAATCCAATGCACGGTATCAGCGGATTCCGGATGTGTCCTTATTTCGGACAAAACGCGATCCATCAATATATTTCCGGTTGGCGTTTCGTCCAAGACGAAAAGCGTATTCATGTCGGTGTCAATTCGTCCTGCAAGCGATAGATCAAGCAAGACGGCACCCGCAAGGACACTGGCTATTGATTCGCTCTGACTGGCAGCAAAGGTTCCGTCTTCGTTTTCCAGAAGCAAAAGTACACTGTCACTGATTGTCAACATGGTTAAACAGGAGTAGGACTAGTGCCGAGCAATCCAAATTTTTGTCCGCTCTTTGGCTGATTATCGTTGCATTGCCGTCATTGCCAGTTCGATATGGGTCCCGGCGCAAGACTTCTCGATACTACAACTGTATCCAACTGCACTTATTCAGTGGATTGCTGCCTGACTGCTCAATGTCGTGAGTTATGTTGCATCGCCCTTCGGATTTGACAACACTCTCGATGCAGCATTTGTGTGTCCTGGAGACAGGTTTACTGTAACGGTAATCAAAGCGGTATTCGAAATCCATCGTTGCTGATTCCAAGTTTGGAAATATCGCTGCAACCAATCACTCAGCTTTGAGCCCACTCAATCAACTTGTCAAAAAATCGTTGCTGACATTGGTCAGATTCAGCAACATACTCCGGATGCCATTGGATTGCGATCACCTTCGGATAATGATCTGACTCGATAGCTTCGATCACTCCATCGACCGATCTCGCGCACACTGAAAAACCCGGCGCCACATCTCTGACACTTTGATGGTGATAGGAAGGACATTGAATTTCCGTATCGCCGACGATAGCGGCCAAAGCAGACTCGGGTTCAATCATCACAGAATGAAGAACAAAATCGACCGTTTCGTCTCTATGAATGACAGATTCGCCGTATTCGCTTGGAATATGTTCAACCAGAGTTCCGCCAAGTGCAACATTGAGCACCTGGATACCCCGACAAATCGCCAACAGTGGCTTTGATCGCTCAATCAGCAAACGAGCAACTGCAAGCTCAAATTGATCCCGCTCCGCATCAACGCCATATACCGACTCATCGTTGCGGCCGCCGTATTCGGCGGGATCAACATCCGCCCCACCGGTCAGCACAAAACCATCGAACTGAGCAACAATATCGTCAGGCGATTCTGATGTCGGAGTCAAAACTGCAGGTATGCCATGAGCGCGCTCCACCGACTCGACATACCTTGCAGGAATCGTAAATCTGTTTTCTTCGTTGCGAACGTAACTGGTTACACCGATCAGTGGTTTAGTCATTGCCGAATCTGATTTCCAAGTAGTTTTTCCAAATCAATCGAAAGCTGCTGGTAATGGTTTGCGGCGCATTGGTGATCCAATCACTTATTTCCTGAGCGGTGAACCATCTTCCATCCGCCGCCTCATTCGAATCCAGTTGGAACGGTCCATCATCGAACACCTGGTATACCCAACAGAACTCATAGGCCGTATCCTCACTCGCCGACAACTTGAACAGTCTTGGCGGAGTGGATTCAAGTACGATGCCGAGCTCTTCCTTCGCTTCACGGACTATTGCATTGTCGTAGTCCTCTCCGGCCTGCAAGTGCCCACCGACGGAAGAATCCCATAGTCCGGGGTCGCAGTCCCGATCATCAGTACGAAGCTGAAGAAAGACACGTTGGTCTGCATCAAATACCAGTGCATGGACTGAACGATGCAGAAGATTGCGAGCATGAACTTGAGATCTAGGAAGACGATCAATCACCATGTCCCGACTATTGACTACGTCGAATATCTCTTCAGTTTCAGTCATCAGATCCGCTATGAAGTTCGAGTTGCCAATAAATAGAAATAACCTTGTACTACAATGGTTTACGAACACTCGAATTCGACTGGACAGACAGTCCCGAGTGATTTGTCACGATTACAAGGCTGCCAGGCATTTTACACCATAATCACAGTCGCCTGAACATGCCCGGCACAAAGAACCGCCGCAGTCTATTGCTGCACTGACTGTACCGGCCTGGCAACGAATCGTCACTGACAACCCCAAAATACAAAACCGACAGCCTGGTTTCAGGCATGTCGGTCAATTTGGTTGCGGGGGCCGGATTTGAACCAGCAACCTCCGGGTTATGAGCCCGACGAGCTTCCAAGTTGCTCTACCCCGCAACACGGTCGAGAATTATACAGGCATTTTCCGATCACCGTTGACCAAACAAGGCCGATTTCTCGCAGTGGACAGGGCCGGGGAAAGTTCAGCCAAGGCTGAGAATTGCTTGCTGGCATATTGCGATCGCACTGCCGACCCATGGCAGAATTGCCACGAGAACGATTGCATTGAATCCCAGCAGTACACGCGTGTGTGCGGTCCTGTCGAAGTCGATTGGCTGTTCACTGATGTCGTCGAAGTAGACTACCTTGATGATGCGCAAATAATAAAAGGCGCCCACAACCGCGAGAAGTACGGCTATGACTGCGACCCAGACCAGATTTGCGTCGACCAGTGCCTGAATCACAGCAAGTTTTGCATAGAATCCGACTGTAGGCGGAACTCCTGCAAGCGAAAACATCAATAGCAGCAACCAAAAGGCCATCCACGGATCACGCGCATTCAATCCACTGTAATCCTTGATCAGGTCAGATTCATCGCCCTTGCTGGCTGATATGACAATGATGCCAAACGCGCCAAGGCTCATTACAGCGTAGACCAGTACGTAAAATAATGAGGCTGTGTAACCTTCCTGGCTGCCGCTTAGAATTCCAAGAAGCATGAATCCCATGTGAGCGATGGTGGAATACGCAAACATACGCTTCAAATTCGTCTGCGCGATGGCTATCAGATTGCCCACGGCAATGGAAAGCAATGCAATAATGATGAACATATCCTGCCAGATTGGCGCAAGACTCTCCAGTCCCCCGATCAACAGGCGCATCAGCATTGCAAAGGCGGCGATTTTCGGCATCGACCCGAGATAGACTGTCGTCGCAGTCGGCGCACCATGATAGACATCGGGCACCCACATATGAAAAGGGGCAGCGCCCAGTTTGAATGCGATTGCTGTCACAACGAATACAAGTGCGAAAATCAAAGGCAAATTCTGTTCGCTCGAATCCACCAAGGTCGCATGTATGATTGAGATATCCAGTGACCCGGTCAAACCGTAGAGAATTGATAGACCATACAGCAACGAACCTGATCCAATTGCGCCGAGCACAAAATACTTCATCGCCGCTTCGGTAGCCAGTGCCGAGTCTCTTTGAAACGCAATCATCGCATACAGACATAGCGACATCAACTCAAGCCCAAGATAGAGCACCAAAAGGTGATCCGCCGAAGACATGATCATCATGCCCAGAATTCCGAACAATCCCAGAACATAATATTCGCTTCTCGCGATATCGCGCTGTTCGGAATACGATCTCGAATAAACGAAGACGGCGACACCGAGCAAGCAAATCATGAACTTTGTCACAGTGGCGAAGGCATCGTCTGCGAACATACCCTCAACGACTGTAGCGCTTTCCCGATAAACCTGCGAAGCTGTCAGTGCGCAAACTACGAGCAGGGTAAGCAGCGTAAGGGCAAAGGGAAGATTCCTGATTCTCTCAAGCCGGGTCTGGTCAGCGACCAGAATAACGCAGGCCATGACGCTTACGACAATTTCCGGAATCAGCCGGCTCAATTCACTTGCTAGTGACATAATTTACTTTAACATTTATAGATATATTTATGTATTTACACAAATATTATGAGTCGGTGTACATGAAGCACGATGGCCCACAGTCAGAAAATCTGACGCAACCATCGCATACGACTGTGCATGGCACTATTGATTATTGATTATTATATTGTCAATTTGCCTAAACAACTCACTATCGAACAATCAGCGACACGGTGTGTCTGACATGACTGAAGCTACTGTTATTCCAGCCAGACAGGGCAAGGCTGCCATTGCGAAAAAGGGGCAATCAATACGCATCATCAACACCCACGGCAATCAGGTTGTCGACACTTGGGCATTCAATCTCGAAGACTTGAAAGAATTCCAGTCCAACGAGCATACCCGGACGACCTTGATGAGTATGACGTTCCGTCCCGGGGACTCCCTATATACCAATAAACGCCGTGCGATTCTTGAAGTTGAAGAGGATACTTCAGGCGGGGCACATGATCTGTTGATGGCTGCCTGTGATGGCTATCGATACAGATTGCTGGGTTGCGCCGAATATCACGACAACTGCACTGACAATATGATCAATGCAATGAAGGAGATTGGAGATGTCGCACCGGAAGTACCCTGTCCGATGAATCTATTCATGAATATCCCGTGGACGCCTATAGGGGGACTGTCGTGGCAGGCGCCAATTTCAAAACCGGGAGATTACGTACAGTTTCGCGCGGCGATGGACTGCGTTATGGTGTTTTCGGCATGCCCTCAGGATATTCTGCCGGTCAACGGCGCGGGCCTGAACCCGACCGAAGCGCACTTTTCAATATTCTGAAAATTTCCGACCATCGCGCTGACCGTGCAACTGCTCGAAACTCATGCATACTCGGGCAATACTTCCGGGCGAGGATATAGTTCAATCATCGGAACCGACTGGCCGTTGCTTTGTACAACACGGACGTGACTGCGATCCATCAGCCGTGGCCGTACGACTCCACACGAGTGCGAAATGACCTGCACCTCGTATATGACCCGCTTCGCGTAGTTGCAGACCCGAACTACCTTGTCAGCCGGGTCCAATCCCTTCTGCAGTCGCGGATTGTGCGTTGTAATTCCGGTCGGACACGTATTCTTATTGCATTTCAGTGACTGAATACAGCCAAGTGCGAACATAAAACCCCTGGCCGAAGTGACAAAGTCCGCGCCGGTCGCGATTGCCCACCCGACTTCTGATGGGTTGGTCATCTTTCCAGAAGCAATCATCCTGATTCTCTCCCGTAAACCGTATTTGTGCAACACGTCGGACGCCAGAGGCAGCGATTCCTTGACCGGCAATCCAACATTGTCCATCAACGGCATGGGTGCCGCACCAGTGCCGCCGTCGCCACTGTCTACCGTAATAAAGTCCGGAGCAGACTCAATTCCGCGCCGATGAACTTCCACGCACATCTCCTCGAGCCATTCGAAACTACCGAACACCGACTTGAAGCCTACCGGCTTACCAGAAATATCGCGAACACTCTCAATCACATCCAGCAGTTCGGGAATACTGTTTATTTCAGGATGTCGATTGGGTGAGATTGAGTCCTGCCCGGCCGGTATACCTCGTATTGCGGCTATTTCCTCAGTTACTTTCGCACCAGGCAAAATACCCCCCTTTCCCGGTTTCGCTCCCTGACTCAGTTTCAATTCGAACATCTTGACCTGCGGATGGCCTGCAACCTCGCGCAGCTTGTCTGCACTTAGCATTCCATTTTCATCGCGTACTCCGTATTTCGCAGTGCCGATCTGAAACACTATGTCGCAATCGCCTTCGAGATGATACTTCGACAGTCCGCCCTCACCTGTGTTGTACCAGATTCCTGCCATTTTGGCACCTTTGGAAAGAGCACGAACAGCCGGCGTAGAAAGAGCGCCATAACTCATTCCGGAAATATTGAAAAATGACGGGGCATTGTAGGGTTGTCTGCTGTAGGGTCCGATCAACATCGGCAACATCGCTACAGCATCTTCCGTCAGGGTTGGAAACGGATAATTCACAAAAATCGGTGTGCCCACCGGAGAAAGGCTTCGTGTCGAACCAAACGCAACCGTGTTGTCCACATTTTTCGATGATCGGTCAATCCATTCCCTTTCCGCACGATTGAACGGCATCTCCTCTCGATCCATCGCAAAAAAATACTGGCGAAAAAACTCACCCAGCATCGTAAATATGTGGCGAAATCTGCCAACTACCGGATAGTTTCTTCTCACTGCATCGTGCGTCTGTCGCACATCAATTATGAAAACTACCACCCCGGCTGCCGCGATCAGTCCCACAACAAATATAAACAGTGCCGAAAGGAACTGGAGACTTCCCATCATAATTTCATCTAGTAACATGTTCGAACTCACCTTGTTTTTGCCGATGATTGCAAGTCGCGCGAAGGATCGATACCTCTGAACCTCGCGAATTCACAACAGTCTCACTGATTGTTCATATTATCTATATTCGATGTCGGGGCGATCATTTTGTTCGCGAATCAAGTGCATTGCATAAAAGAACTTTCCTTCATCAGTGCCTGTAAGGCAGATCGCAAGCTGCGAGACCAGGTAGTAAGCTGGCATTAACCGCTTGTCGCTTTTATTTAAAAAAAACGATTCCCATTGAATATCACTGTCAAGATAAAATGCTCACTGTAATCCGAAATTGCGTTGTGAGCCTGTTTTGTCAAACGCAAAATGAACCCAGCTGATTTTTTGCAAATGATTCACAATGGCAACCCAATCAGCCGGTTTGACGGAAATGTCCTGCGCAGCGCTTGAACCAACCCTTTCAAATTTGGAGTCCAGATGGGAAAATCACCACGTTCATCTCCTGACACCTTGGCTGCGCATCTAGGGAGAGACTCGAACCTCAGCCAGGGTTTTGTCAATCTGCCGGTTTATCACGGTTCAACCGTATTGTTCGACACGTATGAGGATTTGGAACATTCTCATCAAAGTCGCAACGAAATGAACCAGATTGCCTATGGTCGATATGGCACCCCCTTGAGTTTTGCGCTGGAACAATCGGTCGCTGAATTGGAAGGAGCGTTTGGAGGTATCACAACGTCATCCGGTCTAGCGGCGATCACCAGCTCCATCATGTCATTCACCGGCAGTGGCGATCACATTCTCGTTACCGACAGCGTCTATAAGCCGACTCGATCCTTCTGTGATGTTGTACTCAAGGGATACGGTGTGGAAACGACTTACTACGACCCGCTGATAGGCGACGGGATTTCAGACCTGATTCGTCCGGAAACCAAAGTGATTTTTCTGGAATCACCCGGGTCGCAGACCCTTGAAGTCCAGGATCTGCCCGCGATCACCTCAGTTGCCAGGGAAAATGGGGTTGTTACCATGCTGGATAATACCTGGGCAACACCGTTGTATCTGAACCCATTCGAGTTGGGTGTGGATGTATCAATTCATGCTGCGACAAAGTACATCACCGGACACTCTGATGCGATGCTCGGAATCATAACAACGACTGAAGAGCATTATTTCACCATTCGGGACAGTGTGCGTCTCTTCGGACAGTGTGCCGGACCCGATACGATTTTTTTGGGACTGCGCGGATTGCGTACCTTGCCTACCCGTTTACGTCAGCACCATGAGTCAGGAATGACTATTGCCAGATGGCTTGCGCTACGTCCTGAAGTCGCAAGGGTGATTCATCCGGCATTACCAGAAGATGCCGGGTATGGCATCTGGAAACGGGACTTTTCAGGCGCAAGTGGCTTGTTCACATTCATTCTGAATCCTGTACCGACTTGTGCGGTTGCCGCATTGGTCAACAATACAAAACTGTTCGGTATCGGTTATAGCTGGGGCGGTTTCGAGAGTCTGCTGATTCCGTTTGACCCGACTGGGTACAGAACGGCGACAAAGTGGGAAACCGAAGGCCCGGCACTTCGCATGCATGTCGGATTGGAAGACACCGACGATCTGATTGCGGACCTAGAAGCAGGTTTTGAGGCGATGGCACAGAGCACGTAGAATGTCTGGTCAAGTCGAGCAGATTCTCAGTGAAATCGACACGCTGATTGAACGTCACCGGTCGGTCGAGCTGGCTACCGTATCGACCGATGGGGTACCATCTGTCAGTTACGCGCCTTACGTCTACATGGGCAATCTATCGTTTGGTGTGTTTCTCAGCAGTCTTGCAGAACACACACACAATATTGCAGGGAACAACAGCGTGTCAGCTATGGTCATCACGAGCGAAAAAGATTCCCCGAATCTTTTTGCCAGAGAACGGGTTGCAATCACCTGTGAAGCCAGACTCCATGATCGAAAAAGTGATGAGTTTGCCAGTTGGCTGCCGAGCTACCGGGAACGGTTCGGTGCGATAGTCGATACGCTGGTACAGCTCGCCGACTTCAATCTGTATATTCTGCGACCACTGCGTGCAGTCTATGTCAAGGGATTCGGTCAGGCCTATAGGATTTCAGGTGACGTTATGAACGATGTGGAGCACATTACCAACCCTGCCCGCGACGCGCAGAATAGAATCAAGACCAGAGACGAGGAGTGAGAAGTGATCGTTGAACAGATTTGGACCAACAATGCCTACCGCAATTTCAATTATCTGATCGCTTGTGGACAGACCGGCGAAGCCATCGCAGTCGATCCGCTGGACCATGAAAAATGTCTGTCCAAAGCCAAAGATCGCGGTTGGGAGATTACAGCGGTTTTGAATACACATGAGCATCTTGACCATACCGGTGGCAATGACATGATGATCAGGGCAACCAACGCCCGATTGATCGCACACAAGAATGCCAAAGACAAGATTCCAGGAATCGACCGCGGTGTCGGCGCCGGGGACGTCATACGAGTTGGCACGGTCGAGCTTGAGGCAATGGATACGCCCGGCCATACGATGAGTCACATCTGTCTGATTTCACACAGCGATCCTCCCGCACTTTTCTGCGGCGACACCCTGTTTAATGCAGGTGCTGGGAACTGTCACAATGGAGGACACCCCCATGAACTGTATGAGACGTTTGCAAGCCAACTCGAAAAGTTGCCCGCGACTACGAAGATTTACCCTGGCCACGACTACATTGCCAATAATCTCGCATTCACACTGGACCGGGAGCCTGACAATCGAGCGGCAGCGGATCTTCTGAGAAAGATAGAGAATCAGGACCCGAATGATGCACTGGTCACAACAATTGAGATGGAAAAGACGTTCAATACGTTCTTCCGACTGGGCAGTCCCAGCGTGATCGAGCAACTTCGCAACAACTTTCCGGACCTGCCCGACAATCCGGATCGCATGACCGTATTTCTAAAGCTCAGGGAATTGAGAAATAGCTGGTAGTATTCGGACCGAGTTACAGTTGCCCTTCAGTTTTCACGATCTGTCGGAAGGTGAGATTGATTCGTTCTGCATTGCAAGATTTGGTCTTTGGCACGCAGTGACGCCAATAACGCTGCGTGTCGCCTGCCATGACCAATGCTGATCCATGCTTGAGATGCCTTTCCCAGCGACAGGCAAGTTTCTTATGCTTCATCATGAATTTTCGCTGCTCGCCAAGACTGATCGAAACAATTATGGGTTGATCGCCCAGTTCGGGCTCGTTGTCTGCGTGCCATCCCATACTGTCCGAGCCGTTTCTGTACAGATTCAGCAATACGCTGTTGAAACGGATTTCTGTCAGGCACTCGAGCGCATTGCGCAATTGCAAAAGAGTTTCTGTCCACGGCAACGGTTTGTTGCGCAGTCCGGAATACGTGTATACCGAATCCGGATCACCATGCCAGGCTGAAAGGCGGGGAGAATTAACCAGTTTCGCACCCAGTTTTATGGTGGGCTGCACCCATGCTGTCTCCTCGCGCAGCTGATTGAGATATCGTGTTGCGGCAGGAGGCGGGATGAAACCCTCATTGATCCACAACCAACCATCTTCAAGCTGAATGGCATCAAATGCAGCGATGAGCAGTCTTTCATTCAGTTCACTGACTGACATATGAGTTTATGGACATATAGTGAGTCTGAAGCCGCATGTTCGTATGATTCTCACACCTGTCCCAATCTAGCCCGACGTCCGCCTCGCCGGGTTTTTTCCTGTGCAAATGGCTTTTTGACAAAGAGCACGCAATCGCCAGCATCTGCCTGATGAAAGTCGGAAGAAAACATCACCTGATCGTCAGGTCGAACATCTTCGTTCTTGGGCACGAGCACACATCCTCCGGCAGGCACCATCTGTGACAGCTGGTCGCATGCCGGCGGCGAAATTTCCCCATGGCACATGATGACAAGATTGAATGAATGGTGGCTGATGTCCTTCAGGAACTGTTCAGTACACTGTCGGTGTACAGCAACCCTCAAGTCCATGGACAATTCGTTTTCCTCATCACTCAGCGGCGATTCGTCGGGCAGATTGACGACCAATCGTGTCATGGCATCCATACCAACAAGCACCGAGCCGCAGAACTTCAACGCCGACTCGCCAATCGAAAGAATCAATCCGCTTGAAGCGATCGAGGCGAATGCGACCATCAACTGATCAACTTTCATGTCTGTAGACTGCATGTGGTTCACATTTTCGAACAAGTCGGGCTGTCGGGTCCTGAAACGGTATCGGCGGGTGAGGTGCTATCGGTTAAGTTTCGTGCTTTCTTGTCTTTCCCTTTATCAGGATCAAGGCACTTGATTTGAATCGTTCCTCAAACTTTCAACTGGCTGACCTGATGTACACAACCATCAAGGTATCTGGCAGTGACATTGCACGATAGATGCTCAGAAAGTCAGTGCCGTTGCAACCAATCGCCACCGAGCCTCTGTCCCGACGCAAATGTAAAGGCATGGAACCCTGAAATCTCTTTAGACAAGTCAAAAACAAGAAAAGCCCTGCCGGTATAAT